>NZ_JAOQKC010000037.1:0-12214 GCF_025567165.1 Laedolimicola ammoniilytica | reverse complement strand
TTTCGGTATCATTTCGGGTCGGTTTTTAACGCTCCTGTTCGTGCTTTTTCTGACGGCTCGGTGTGCCGTGTAGTATCTGCTCGGTGTTCCGCTTGGCGGTGGCAAGCTGCTCATGCTCGGCTTTGGCGGTGCGGTAGGTGTTGTAAGCTGCGTTTTTCTCGGAAATGAGGGCTTCAATCTCCGTATTCAGCTTGGAAATGGCAGGCAGCTTCTTTCCCGGTGCAAGCACCTTTAGCTGGCGCAGGGTGGCTTCATAGATGATGAAATCTGCTTCATTTGCCCGGTAGTAGGTTTCTGTCTTTTTGCCTTTCAGCTTCTTGTGTTCCTCAATAGTCGGGCGGGTTCGGCGGTAATCGCTGACAACCTTTCGCAGATTTTTCTTGTCGGCTATGGTCTGCTCAATGCCCCGCAGACTTTCCCTTGCTTCGGAAAGGGCTTTCCGGCTGCTCTCCACGGCTGCGTCCAGCTTGTCAAGGTCAAGCAATCCGTTCTCCATGAGAAAGTTGTGGGTAGCCGCCATCTGTTTGAGATTGTGCAGGGAAGCCCAGCGGTCATAGCCTACGCCCTTGCCCTCGGCTCGTTTCGTTTCCCGGTCAACCATGCGCTGTAAACCGTCCTGTTTCGGGGCGATTTTGGCGGATTTTTCCCTCTGCAAATGCCCCGTCATGCTACCGGGGTATTCGGGTATGGGTGTGGTCTGTTCGGCGGCTCTGTGGGCGTTCTGCTCCAAAAGGGCAAGGACGGCGGTACGGTCAAAATCATCCCCCAGCTTCCGGGCGGTAATGGGCTTGGTTCTGTCCGGCGTGAGATAGGACAGCCGCCCCCGGCTCTCCTTGACGGAGATTCCCGACTGCAAAAGCAAAGCTGAAAATTCGTCAAAGGTGCTTGCCCGGTCAAGGGTGTTGCGTATGGTCTGCCGCAGCTTCGCCTTGTCGGTTTCAAACTTGGTTTGCCGGGGCGTGATACCGTCCGCTATCATCGGGGCATTGGCTTTATCAAGGGCAAGCTGCCCTTTCTTCTGCGCCCAGTATTCACGCTCGGTCACTCGGTTCTTACTGCCATGCAAGAGGTCAATCTGATACAGATTTTCCCGGTGGCACATCTCCATGACTTCGGACTTGAAATATTCCATAGCTGCGTCTGTGCAGCGGTGCTTCATGCCGCATTTCGTGTCCGCTGGTCTGTCCATGTAGGGCAGAAGCGGGACAGCTTCAATCCGCAAGCTGTTTATGACGATATGCACATGAATGTTGCCAGAGTGATTGTGTCCGTCCGGGTGGGTGCAGACAATGGCTTGGTGTCCGGGGAAATGCTCTTTGCAAAATTCCTCGCCCAGCGATTGTGCCTTATCAACGGTCAAGCCGTTGTCCGTTCCGTCCCGTGGGTCGAAGCTGATGATATAGTGGTGGGACTTCACATCTTCCCGTTTTTGGTTTTTGCCATAGCGGAGATTGGAGCGCATACAGGCTACGGCAAAATCTTCATCGCCGCAGTTCAGCGTGGCAAGGCGATAGTCCTCACGGGGGACAAGCCGCCCGTTTTCATCAAGGGTAGGCTTCATGGTAAACTCGTCATGCTCAAAGGTAAGGTACTGCTCGGCTGCCCCGTAGTCGGCATTTTTAGAGCTGATATGTTTGAATGTTGCCAACGGCTTCACCTACTTTCTGCAAGACTTCAAACTTCAAGGCTGCAAGGTCGGAAATGGCGACTCGGACTTCGCCGGACAGGGCGTTGTACGGCACACCGTATTCGTTCAGATACCGGGCAATCTGATTGAGGTTGCCGCCGATCCTGCCGTATTCGGCGGTCAGCTTCCCGACAGCGGCAAGCAATTCATCATTGACCGGGGAAACGGTAACAATGGGGCGTATGGTTGCCCGTGTAATGGCTTGCCGGATAAATTCGGACTGGCTCATACCATAAGGGGCAAGCCGGGCGGTAAAATCGGCGTATTCTTCATCGGTCAGCCGGGTCTTGACTACCCTGCTGCGGTGGGGCGTGTTATATCGTTTCATAGGTGGTTGACCTCCTTTCTGTGCGTGGTGTCCTCTCACTAATAGGAGAAAAACGGGGTGTGTAGCGGAACTGTTTTTGAAATAATCCGAAAAGAATTTGCGGGAATTTTTCAAGCGGCGTAAGCCGCATAAGCAGGGTTTGGGGAAGGCACTCCCCAACAAGATTCCCGCAAGGACAAAATGAGCGATAAGCGAAATTTGGTACTGCGGTAGAATCTTGCTCTAAGAAACTGCCGGTCTGCCGCTCACTTCCTACTGCCACTTTTTCGGGAAATCGCAACCAGTTTTTTCATAAAAGGCTGCGGGCTGGCGTTCTCCCTCTCTTTCTGGCAAAGACTTTTCCGGCGGCTTGGTCTTTCCCAACAATAAGGCGTTTCAGAAGCTGTGTTTTGCCCGCTGCTTGATAGAAAACGGGAATTTCCCCCTGCTCACTTATCAGTACCGATACTTTCTCGATTTGCCAAAAATGGGCGCAAAAAAAGCAGCAAATCTTTTTCAGACTTACTGCTTCATGTGCCGCTATGGGGCAGCGGTTATTCAGTTGTAAAATAAAAGAGGGCGGTAGCACTTTGGGCTATCGTCCTCTTGGCTACACATTTGCAAAGACAGGCGGGGCTGTCAACGGTGGGCGAAGCCCATTTACTTGCCGTTGACTGGCTCGGCTGGATTTGCTACTTTCGATCTGATGTTTTCTTGTGAAGAATACACTGTATTGACTTTACCTTGATTTTCCTCCTGTGTTACTGTAATATTAAAGTCGTGAATTTCAGAATTTGTACTAGAGATTTCCAAATTCAAAGAAATAGAAATTACGTTTTTATCAAGTTGTAATCCATCTTCTTTGCAATATGTCGCTGAATAACCACTTGCAAGAACTACCTGACCTACCCCATTTTCATCAAGCACAAATAATGTAGCTGATGAACCAGTTTCTTTATTTCGGGCTATCGCAACCAGTTGTATTGGGGCATTTTCAGCGGAACCAAAAACATATTCTAATAATTCAAATGAAGGATAGTCTTGTGGAAAATTTTCAATAAATTTCTCGCCCCGGCTTTCAATAGAACCGGCACTTTCAAGCTCTGGCAGTACTTCTTTTGTGTTGTCATCAGGTGGAGAATTATTAGAACAAGCACTCAACAAAAGTACAAAAGCTAATAGTAATATAAACAATTTGTTTTTCATTGTGCTTTATATACTCCTGTTGGCGTGTATACCGTCATTCCCTTTGGAACTTTTATGGCTGAGTAGCTAGAAGTTGTTACTTTATAATGGACAGAATTTTTTTGTGGTGCATAAGATTCTGTTAATGTTTTATATTCATAAAAAACATTTTCAGGATAGCCGTCCATATAAACCTTGTATTTTAAACGACCAGCTGTTCTAACAGCAGGAATATAAACATTTAACACTTCAAATTTCCCCGGTGCAATACTATATGAGACACCCGCTGATGTTCCTTTTGTCCAACTACGTGAACCGGTAACTTCAACTCCTACTTCCGCCTGCATTTTTGCAAAAACAACATTTGCTTCTGTTGTGCCATTGGCATAACCCGCAATAGATGCGGTGGTTGTTCCGCTTTGTTCATATTGATATGTAATTTGCATAGGACTTGAGCCTTGAGTATTATCGCCTGAAACAGAACCTAATAATTTATGAGTATAATCAATATTCGTATAATTAGGCTCATAACCTACACATTCTCGTATATATACTCCTCTACGTTCTGGTATTCCTGAATCGTTAGCTGCAAAAACAGTAGTGTTCATTGTTGTTACAATAGCTAAAGAAAAAACTATCCCTAATATTGTTTTGATTTTTCTCATTATGGACTTCCTCCTTTGCTTAAAAAGTTATATTTTGTTGTGTGTTTCATCAAACCATTGGCATCATCTCCTTTTGTTTTATAGTACCATATTTTAGCTATTATATCAATTATCAAATTCAATTTTGCTTTTTTTTGGTTAATTTTTCTGAATAGTGAAGGCTGTCTATCAAATTCTTGTGTGTTACTTTACCGCACATGAGCATTGGCGCCAGGGTTGTCGTTGCCGTAACCTTCCAACAGGTTGATGACACCCCAGATACCAAGACCAGCACCCAGAGCGATAACGAGAGTCTGAAGAACGGTAATTGCCTGTTCAAAAAATGCCATAAATAATATTAGCCGGAATCATTTGAATGATTAGTTAGGTTTGTTTCATAAGCGCACAAAAGCCGGAACAATCTGCCCTCGATATATGAGAGCCTGATTCCGGCTGTCCTCCTTTTTCATTATTTTTCTTGCGATTGTCCGCTTTGTACGCCAATGGCCTCAACTGAGGCAGTTGCGGCAAATAGATACGATCACTCCTTTCTCAGCGGAACCGTATTACACGCCCTCCGTGTCTACTTCATATACATCGCAGACCTCATCAGGCTTGAGTTTTAGTCTGGCAGACAAAAATGCTTCAATATCAAAGGTATTTCGCTTGTCTGCATCAGCTGTGTATTTGAAATTAGGGTGTCTGGTAATGTCATACTTGTCTGAAAGAAACGGACGCACACCGCGCAACTGCAAGATGCACTTGCCGCCATCCATAACTGCCAGCTCGTCCTGGCTCATCAGCTCTTTTCCCAATTTCTGATAGTTAAGCGAGTGGGAGGTCTCCCGTCCCCGGCTCTCTCCGGTGTTGTAAGTGTCTATGGTCTCCTTTCCCAGAACAGCCGCCAACTCTTTCAACGTCGTTGGTTCTTTGCCACCCAGGAAGATGGAAGTATCCATATTGCCGATGATGGTATCGGCATTATCTTTGTAAATTGCCTTGAGCTGGCTCTGTGCCTGCAACACCAGACAGGCAGAGATTTCACGGCTTCGGATGGTGGCCACCAGCTTTTCCAGCTTCGGAATCTGCCCGATGTTAGCACACTCATCAATCAAACAGCGCACATGAACCGGAAGCCTGCCGCCATACACATCATCGGCCTTTTCACAAAGCAGGTTGAATAACTGGGTGTAGCACATGGAAATGAGAAAGTTAAAACTGTCATCCGTATCACTCATAATGAGGAACAGAGCCGTTTTTCTGTCTCCCAGCGTATCCAGTTCCAACTCATCGTAGGATGTAACCTCGCGCAGCTCCGCAATATCAAATGGTGCTAACCTTGCACCACAGCTAATCAGAATGGATTTTGCTGTCTTTCCGCTGGCTAGTTTGTATTTTTTATACTGCTTGACCGCAAAGCAATCCGGCTTTCGTTTTTCCAGGCCCGCAAACATATAGTCCACGGCGTTCATAAAATCCTCGTCATCCTCCTTGACCTCCATCCCGGAAATCATGTCAACCAATGTGTTCATGTTCCGATCCTCGGCGGGGCCCTCGAAAATGATATAGGCGATGAGGGCGCAGTAAAGCAGGGTTTCCGATTTTGTCCAGAACGGATCGCCTTCCTTGCCCTCGCCTTTGGTATTAGAAATGAGAGCGTCCACAAATTTAAGAATGTCGGCCTCGTTGCGGATGTACGCCAGCGGGTTATAGTGCATGGATTTTGTGAAATCAATGGAATTGAACACCTTGATCCGATACCCACGCTTTTGCAGGAAGTGGCCCACCTGCCCGAGAACGCCTCCTTTGGGATCGACACACACATAGCTGCATCCGCCGTTTTTGTCTGCGCTGGCCTGCAAAATCTGCGGAGTAAGCCAGAACCGGGTTTTGCCGGAGCCGGACGAACCGATCACACAGGCATTGAGGTTGCGGGCGTTGGCCGGATTTTTCGGACGGGTATTCATGGTAAGGAACTCCGTCCCGGTCAGAATGATGTTGTTTTCAAACTTTGGATCTACGAAAGGGGCTATATCTTTCGGACAGCCCCAACGGGCTGATCCATACTCCTCATCCCGCCGGAATTTTTTGGCGTTTTTGCTTTTTACATAGACCATTACCCGGAACGCCACAGCCCCCACAATGCCAACAAGCCAGTCAAAAGGAGCAAGCCCCGGGGCAAAGTCGGCAAAGGCCGGGCCAATGGTCTGGCCCAGCCCCATGAGCTTATGAGCAAAATCCGCACCCGCCGCCAGACGGTAGGCCGTCCCAAGTTTGAGAAAGGCCCACAGGACAAACAGATACGGGATGTTGGGAATAATGTATTTTTTGATGCTATCGTTCTTCACGAACCACCTCCTTTGTCCGTTCCTGTGTTTTGGGCGGTTCCTTTACAAGCTGTTCCGCCGCTTTTTTGAGCTGTTCCCGGATGGGGATGCGGCTGGATTTTGACTGTTCCAGAAGCCTGCGGGAATACCGCTCAAAACAGGCGGTAATTGCATCCGCCTGTCCTGCCTTGAAAAACAGCAGGTATTTGTCCGGCCCGGTTTTGTAAAAGGCATAGTCCACATGAAAACGGCGGGCCATACGGTCAAAGAGCTTCGGGGCCTCCACCTCGATGCTGTTCACATTTTCACCGTGAGCCATGAGCTTTTTCACGCTCTGCCTGCCGTGGGGCCTTTGGGCTTTCTTATGCCGTTTGGCGATCTGGCGGCCCGCCGCCCGGAGCACATAGGCCAGCCCCCGGGCTGTCAGCTTGCTGGCCCGGACAGAAATCGCTATGGAGCTCCGGGAAATTTCTTCATCAATCAGTTACACCGCCTCCTTTCGCCTTGGGACAAATTGTCTCGAAGTCCCCGTTACCGTTCCTCGTGGTGTTTTTCAGCCAGCCGCTGGAACCCCTCCTTTGAGGAACCGTCAATAATTTCTTGATAAGCGGCCATCTGCTCCCGGATCGAAAGCTGGGGGTAAGCAAAAACCCTGTGTTCAGCGGGGATGTCCTGGGGGCCGTGGTAGACCTCCCGGAAATCGTCACTTACCTTCGTCACATAGCCGCCCGGTGCAAAGTGTCCGTTTTCGTTGATGGAAATGTCCCGCCCGTATGCTTCAAAGTCAAAGTAGGGTTTTATATTATCCGGCACTTCGAGACTTTCCATATCCTCCACATAAAGGCGGCCCAGCATTTCCTCATTGTCCACGCCGGGATGAAAGTCGTAGCAGTCCAGATTTTGCGTAAGGTTGATCAAGTCCTGCACCGAGCCACAATGCTGGCCGCTGTCCATAACCGCCTCCAGCGTTTCCCGTTCTGATGGGGAGAGCTCCTTCAGCAGATGGGCCAGATGGTTGAGCTCGTCAATGTTTTCATACTCGCCCAGATAGTCATAAAGGCCGAGAATGTCGCTGTCAAAGGAGATAATAAAGTATTCCTGGCAGCGCACCCCGTCCACGCCGATCCGCTTTAAGAGGGACTGCACCTCCTCCGTGTTGGTGGGGAAATGCAGCGTTTCCCCCACCAGATGCCCCGCACTGTAAAGGGCAGGATTTGAAATGAAAGCCTCAAAAACAGACTCCATCAGCGTTTGCCCTGTCCCTTGACGGTCAGGATGCCCTCAAGGGTGGTGGCGGTAATTCCCAGCCGCTGGGCCACGGCAATATCATTTTTCATGGCCTCGGTCATGGTGTGGCCGCAGACCACCAGCACATGGGAGCGGCGGAGCAGGTCACGGCCCATGTCGATGCCGCTTTTATGCTCCTCGGGTACTGCGTCATTGAGAAACAGGGGCAGATAAAGGGGCGGGCAGATCGGGGAAAAGCCTGCCTCATAAACCGCCCGGCAGTAGCGGGCGGCCTGTTCTGCGTTTTCACTGTCGCCGCTCAACCATGCGGCGGTAATGTATGCAAGGGGACGCTTCATAGTCAATACCTCCGATATTTTAATAAGAAAGTTCAGCCCAATCCCCCCGCCCTTTCCCAATCATGGGAAAGGGGGCGGCTCTGGAGGATATACCCCCGCCGCTTGCCGGGGAAATAGCACAGCCGGGGCAGACCGTCAAGGGCAGGCCGCCGTAAAACGGCGGTGCGATGCACCCTTGACAGCCCGCTCCCGGCTGTACGAAAAAACAGGCGGCGACGGGGGATATATACCACCAGAGCCATGATGCGGAGGGCAGGGCCCTCGGGACAAAATGTCTCGAAGTGGTTACTTGTCCTGCTCCATCTTTTTCGGAGCCTTCGCCAGTTCGGGCGGCTGTTTCTCTTTCCACTCGTCAAGCAAAGTCATGATCTGCTCCTTCATTTTGGCGGGAGTGGCCTCCTTGCCAAAATACTTTTCCAGTTCAGCGGTAGAAATAATCACGCCTCGATCCTCCTTTTTCTTTTCTGATAAGATGCCATCAATGACATCACCATTGAGTTTCCCGTCCTTGTCCAGCTCCCGGAGCTTTTTCGCTTGGGCCAGAGAGGGGGATGCCTGTTCTCCGTCAATGGAAACAGCGATCAGCCGCTGGTTTTTGGGGCGGATATAGGAAATCTCCACAGCGGGCATAAAGCCCATTTTTTTATCGTCCACCTTGTCCAGCAGTTCCGGCACAAGGGAGTTCAGCCGCAGATAACGCATGACCTTTTTATAGTTCATGTCGTGCGCCTCGCCCACGATCTCAACGGAGCGTTTTCCAATATCGCCCTCGGCCACATTTTTCAGCCGCCCGCCCTGGTGCTTGATGTCCTCCACTTCCAGTTCCAACAGGGCGGCCAGTTCGCTGGGGAGCGTCTGATCCCTCTGCTTGTTGCTGTCCTTCATGGCCTGTACCGCCTCGTGGTCAGTCATTTCCCGGACGATAAAGGGCATTTCCTCCAGCCCGGCCAGCTCACAACCATGATGGCGGCGATGGCCCGCCACGATCTCATAACCGTTGCCATCCTTTTCCGGGCGGGCAAGACCAGGAACCATTACGCCGTTTGCCTTGATGGACGCTACCGTTTCCTGCATTTTGGCGTCGTCCCGCACCTTAAACGGGTGGGGGCGGAATGTGTGGAACGGATGCATTTCGGAAAGTTTCAGATAGACCAGCTTTCCTTCCTCCACAGGACGGGGTGGAGCGGCTGGCTCAGGCGGAGCCTGTTCCGGGGCCGGAGCCGCATTTTCGGGTGGGGCCTTTTCGGGTTCCGGGGGAGCTTTAACCTCCGCAGCCTTTTTCCCACTTCGGGACAATTTGTCTCGCTTAGTCGGCGTGGCCTCGCCGGGGGCCGCCTTATCCGCCTTGGGTGGGCGGCCCTTGCGGGGCTTCGCCGCCTCCTTGCCCGCAGGCTCCGCTTTTTCCTCTTTTGGAGGACGGCCCCGACGGGCCTTTTTCGGTTCGCCATCCCCAGCGGCGGGAGGTTCCTCCTGCGTTTTCTCCTCCGGCTCTTTTGCCGCCGCCTCTTTTTCTACCTCGGCCCGGGCTGTCTGCCGCTTTTCATTCATCAGCTCATTGATTTTGTCAAAGGACACCACCACATCACCGGGCTCGGGCTGGGCAGGCCCCTCCTGCTGGGGTGTGGGAGCGGCAGTCTGTTCGGGAGCTGGAGCCTGGGGCCCGTCAACCGTAACAGGAGCGGGAGCCTCCGGGAGCTTCTCCTCACCGGGGCCTGTGTTCAATTTTTCATCTGCCATTCACTATCCTCCTTTTTGTGAAAGTTGCACAATTTTGCGGGTTAAATTTCTGCAATTATTTTTCCGCCTCCTTCCGGTCTATCCACGCAAAAAAGCCGCCCGATTTGAACGCCGGACGGCTTTTTGTGTAATGTGATAGATCAAATATTATTTTTTGTGGTTCGTAGGCTCCGAAAAGCCTTGTATTTACAGCGTTCCTAATAGGAAACAATCATATGGTAATTGAATCACAAACGTGCTTCCTTTTTTCTTTTTGCCAGAGGTTACCGTAATCGTACCCGCGTGTTTTTCGATAATTTCTCTCGATAGAAAAAGTCCGATTCCTGTACCACTCTTTTCCATGACCTCCTTGGAACTTCCTCTGTAAAATCGTTGAAAAATTTTGTGATACTCATTCTGTGGAATACCAATTCCCTGATCCTCAATTTCCATTCTTACAAGATCGTTTCTTTTTTGTAACCGGATAAATATTTTTGAACCACACGGACTGTACTTGACCGCATTATCCAGAACATTGATCACAGCTTCACCAAGCCACCTTTTATCCTGCATAATCGTGCATGTTTCCAGCTCTTTTTCATAGTCAAAAACGAATTCAATTTCTTTCTCATCCGCTTTAGGATAAGTGCGGTTCACAGCAGATATGACAGTATCCATAAGCGGAAGTTTTTTCTTATTAATCTGAATCAGTCCAGTTTCCATCTTGGATATTTCAAGAAGCGACTGCAATAATGTCTCCAGTCCATCCAGAGCACTCCGACAACGGATACGAAACTCCTCCTGTTCTGTGGCACTTAAGTCATTCTGCATCAGCACACTAAAACATGTATCCAAAGCTGCAACCGGTGTCTTTAACTGGTGAGAAATATCAGAAACCATTTCTTTCGTGTTCTCCTTTTCTGCCCTTGCTTCTTCCTTTATCAACTGAATATGATGTCCGATTGCTTCAAGCTGGTCATTCAATTTTTCCAGTTCTGCATGATTTTCCGTTTTCAGTAAATCATCAAATTTATTTTCACGGAATCTGATCAGAATTTCTTCCAACTGGTCTAAAATTTTCTGATGATACGCATCTTCTTTTTTCTTCCAATAAAGTAAAAAAGTCAAAAGAAGCACGCATATCACAGTGCTTACAGCACCGGTCACCATAACCTGATGCCGGAATTGCGAATAAAATGCATTCCCTTTATTCCCCCAGTATCCATATTGCTCCAATAATCGCCTTCCCTGTTCGTTAGTTTCAATATCCTTATCCTTAAGCAATTCCGAAACAGCATCCAGCCCGGAAAATTCTTCCTTTGCAGCAATCTCTGTCATAAGATTCATTTTATATTTATAATCTTCATAAAACACATACGTGGTAAAGCAATTTAATATTGCAAACAATAATATGACAGGTAATACCAAGGAGAGCACTACTGTAATCTTCTTGCGGTATCTCTTTGTCACTGCCTTACCTCCTGATTCCATATATACCCAAGACCTCTGATATTCTTTATATAGACCGGTGCAGCCGGATTGTCTTCGATTTTCTCACGGAGTCTTCTGATATTGACAGCGATTGTATTTTCATCCACAAAATCCCCTTCCAGATCAAACACATTTTCCAATATTTGTGCTTTTGAAAGAATCTGTTTCGGATTCTGAAGAAAAAAAGTCAGCATTTTCAATTCCGTTTTTGTCAGACTGATTTCACGACTCTTTATCAGGACTTTCATTTCTCCTGCGATAAATACGATATCTCCCGAAATCATCTTTCCGGCTTCCGTTTTCTCCTGTCTGCGGCGGAAATGTGCTTCTATTTTCAAAAGAAGTACCGAAAGACTAAACGGCTTTGTAATATAATCATCTGCCCCTGCTTCATATCCCATGACCTGATCCATCTCCTGATCTAGTGCTGTAAGACAAATAATGTATGTATTATAATTGCATCTCATCCACCTTACAAATTCCAGTCCATTCCCATCCGGAAGATTCACATCACAAATGGTAACATCCACATTATGATCACTTGCAATTCTTTTCGCTTTTTTCACTGATTCTGCTGAAAAAACCTCATATCCGGATTTTTTCAGTGAAAATGTAATTCCACGATTTAAATTTTCATCATCTTCAACCACGAGTATACCTGGCATAGCATATGCACCTCTCTTTATTAACTATATATATCAGCTGGGAGATGACTCCCACCTCTATAGGTGGTGAGAAACAAGCTTGTATCAGTGGGGGAGTCAATCCCCCAGCTGATATAGCCTCCGGCAGGATTGCAGAGGTGCGCAGTAGAAGTATGTCTTGCAATTGCATGACGCGCACCTCGCAGCAAGAATGCCGAGGCATTCTTGAATTAATATCAGAGTACTGCTTCTTCATTTGTATTCTTCTAAAACTCTTTATATTATAAAAAACCGTTCCACTCTCGTGAAACGGTTTCTCTTTGTACCTTCAAAACTATATACTGCATATCTTTTAGACATTTTCTATCCTATGACGCTTCGCGAAGAGTTGCGACTTCTTTCATTTACGAAAGCGGTCATTCGGAATCCGCTTCGCTTCTTCCTCATGTCCTTTGCTTCGCAAATGTCCATCCGCCTGTCCTGTTCCGCCTCAGAGTGCAAGCACTCTTCGTCTTCACAGCCCAGCCGTCTGGCCGCTTTCTCCGCTCTTGGTCAAGCCCTCGACCTATTAGTAACAGTCAGCTCCATGTGTTACCACACTTCCACCTCTGCCCTATCTACCTTGTC
>NZ_JAOQKC010000036.1:0-17924 GCF_025567165.1 Laedolimicola ammoniilytica | reverse complement strand
GATTAATTTTAACACAAAAAGAGGACCTTGGATTCATTATGAATCCTTGGTCCTTCTTTTTTATAGGTTATGTTTTTTCACAGCCCCTTTTTTATTTACGCGAGCAACGAGTCTAAGTCCGTGCTTGCACGAGATCTTAATGGTGCTAAGCGCCATGGCGCTTGTTCAGCACCGACCATAATGGAACGTAGATGCCGCGATAACGAGTAAAATTCGCAAAGGTTCTTTTATCTTGTTATTCGTTTCTCTATTACTACGTATTTTAAATGTATTTCATTGGTTTTTGAATCTTTCGAACTATACAAACCGCATATACAATAGAACTATCACGATGTATTCCAATGCATGACATCATTTGTACGGAGCGGCTTTTATGTATAACGAAAATTTCTGTATCAGAAGAATCAAGGAACTTATGAAAAGAAACGGCTATAATACGTATCATCTGTCCAAGCAGTCCGGCGTTTCTCTGTCCACCCTTTCTTCCATGTTCGAAAAAAATACCGAACCACGGGTAGAAACCATTGAGAAAATCTGCGCCGCCTGCAATATTACGGTATCACAGTTTTTCGACCGTTCGTCCGCAGACTTGACGGCCAATCAGCGTCAGCTTTTCACGTCCTTCAATTCTTTGAATCCGGAACACCAGCGCATGGTGCTCTCCTTTTCCAGCTTTCTGGAGCATGAAGAAGAGCACGGAAGATAAGCCTTACAGCCAGCTTATCTCCACTGCACGGTTTCCGTCAGTTCCTTTCTGGAAAAATGATTTACCAGGGGCTTCGCATTTTCTGACGCGTAGCCCAGATCCAGCAGCATCAGAATTTCCTCCTCTTCCGGAAGTCCCAGATCCCTTTTCAGTTCCTCCGGGTTAAAATTATTCAGCCAGCAGCTGTCCACGCCTGCGTTGTACGCGCCCAGCATCAGATGGGTTGCCACAATCGCCGCGTCCTCAATTCCGGAATCCCGGCTTCCGATTGACCAGTACCTGACAGAAGCACGTCAGACAGACGACCCGGCAGAACGTAAGGAAGCATACGCCAAGTGGCAGACAACAACAATGGCACTCTCTGTTCCCCATATCCTGGGCGGCATCTATATCGTGGAAACGGCATTCTCCTATCCTGGTATCGGCACCCTGTCCTATGAATCTGCCAAATACGCGGATTACAACATGCTGATGATTCTCTGTATGATGACCGGCATTACCGTCATTTTCTGCAACATCATCGGCGGTATCATCAATGAGCAGAGCGATCCCCGGGTGAAAGCCAACGAAATCAATGAACTGTCGGAGGTGACCAAAGCATGACACAAGACCCCTTTACCCTGGTGGGTATCCGCCCGGAAGAACCGCAGGCGACGCCTTCTAAAAAGAAAACAGGCTTTCCCTGTCCGTCCTTGTTCTTCTGCTGATTGTGCTTGGCTGCGTCTTTGCCGGCGTCATCGCCCAAAAGGATCCGGCCTTTCTGGATCTGGCAAATTATTCCAAATCTCCGGACAGGAAATTCCTGTTTGGTACGGACACCCTGGGCCGGGATATTTTTTCCTGTATCTGGTACGGCAGATCCGTAATTCTGAATATGTCGTCGCTTCCCGGTGCATGGACGGAAGCTTTCTGCATATCCTGCCGTAAACGTGCTTTTTGCACTTCGGAATTTCTTCCATAATGTGGGCAGGAAGAAACCAAAGGGAATACATAACAATACATTCAGGCAGGCGTTTGTGAACCTCACATGACTAAAGTCACGTGAGGTTCACATGCTCCTGTTCCTGTATTTTCAGTTTTGATAAAAGAACTTCTCCAACTGTAACCGCATCCTCCATACTCAGATAGTGGTCGGCGCTTCTGCTAAGATAGAGCTTCCCGGACGCTTCAAACTCTTCATCCGCAAACCATATCTTCAGCCAGACCGGATAGTTTGGCAGAAAGTGAAATACTGCACACAGATCGGCATTGCTGTCTGCAAATTCTGCCCCAAGGGCTTTGCAAATCTTCCGAATGCAATCCGGTGTTTTTCCTTTCAGAAATCTCTGAAGTTCCTTTTCCATATCATGGTCAAACTTCGTCCCTCTGATAAGCCCATCCTTTAAGCCTCCAAACGTAATGACCTGAGTAGAAACCGCAGTCCCGTCTGCCAGAGCCAAATAATGAAGGATCACCAGTTGATGCCATTCCTCAAGCCTGGGCGAAAATGTATATTCTGGAACTGCAATCCGAACCGTTTGGTTCAGACTTTGCAACTCCAATACTCCATCCCTTTCGTGAAAGATTGCTCCGCTTCTTTGGGCTATGTTATCCGGTGACAGATGTTTTACCTGTTCCTTTGCGGGACGAAGCATCTCGCGAAAGGCCCTGTTGTGCGGAAGCGTATCTTTAAAAAAGCGGTCCATTTTTTCACACCCTTTCCGCAGCATCTTTCAGCACCTTTGCAATATCTCCCTTCATGACCATTCCCTTTTCCTCTATGTCTTTTGGCAGGAAATCATATTGTGCATTTACGGCAATATAATAGGCATCCGGAAGATTCAGCGTCAGATTCCAGAAAGATTCCTGTATAAACATCGGCGTCATTCTCCCCACCCCCAGTTCCAGGAAGAGTATCTTTTTCTCTTTGTTGTTCATGATATACTTCGAAATTTTCTGATACTGTTCATCGTATTTTCTTCCCTGCAGAAAGTTGCCATAACCGCGCACCCACGGAAACGCTTCCTCGCCGCAGACCGGACAGCGCGGAATCAACTCTTCGGGAATGCTTGTACCATCTCCCATGGCCTCTATCATTTTTTCTACCGGCTTTACCGCATCCCATGTCCGGTCGCAGCACTGTCTGGAACACTGGAAAAAGCGGTGATCCCCCTGAATCTGTGCCACCTTCTCCTCCGGATAAATCTTGACAAACTGTGTGTCCTGATTCGTAGTCAGAATAAAGAAATCTTTTCCCTGCAAAATGGCGTCCAGATCCAGATAGGGTTCCCGGACAGGTGCTGTCTGTGTCGTATGCAGGAAGGTAGCCAGATAAGCCCAGAATTCCCCGCGGGTCTTATATGGATACCCCATGCCTGCAAACGCTCCCTGAAACCCATATTTTTCTGCAAACTTCCCGAAATAACGGCGAAAGGACGGCGTATCCTCATAGTAAAAATCCCCGCCTCCCGCGGAGGACAGTCCAGAGGCTCCTCCAACTACAATGCAATCTGCTTCTTTTATTTTCTCGATCAATTTCTCAATCTGCTTTTCGTAAGGCAGTGCTTCTCTGTCGCTTAATCTGACCGGCGTTTTTCCGGCGGCATACCTTCCATAATATCTGGAATAATTCATCTGCGTCTGCATAACCAGATTTTCATACATGCTCATTTTCATTTCCTCCATCCTTCGTTTCTTTCTTCCGCAGCCTCTTTCAGCCGTTCCAATATCTCTGTCATGTCTCCGTCGAGACCATAGGATTTTGCCGCAATCTCATCCGGAATATAGATCTCACCTTTGTTTATGGTAATATAGGACGCATAAGGCTCTTTTTTAACCAGATTCATAAGCGGTGCCTTGATCAGTTGATTTCTCCAACCGATTCCAAGTTCCAGAACAACCAGCTTTTTTCCATGATACTTCTGAACAAAATTCTGAAACCGCCTCTGTATCTCCCTGTCTGCCGCCGTCCTATGCCTCTGGGGCGAATGTCCAATCATAGTCCCGCCGCATTTCGGGCACCTTGGAACAAGCTCCGATGGGATTTTCATGTTCTTCTCGGACGCCGCCATTTCCGGAATCAGAGAGAATAAGGGATACAGGGTATCATGGCAGCCCTGCTCACACTGCATTTCCTTCCAGCTTCCCTCAATCTCCCAGATGCAGTCCGGGGAAAATCCGGCAAGTTCAAAATGATTTTCTCCGTTGGAGGTCACAAAGAAATACGGCTTGTCTCCGATGAGCGTTTTTAATGCCTCCATATTGGGACTGCCCGTGTACCCGATACTATAGTGATGAATCAGCCTGCTCAAAAATGCCCATTTTACTTCTTCCGATGGCCAGTCGGCAAAAAGCCCCGAAAGGATATTGCGAATCCCATAGACTCTTTTAAAATCTCCGAAAACCTCTTCAAAAGCCTGATTGTCCGCAAAAATATGAAGTCCTTCTGAAATGGAAAATCCATTACTCGCACCGATTAAAATTGCATCTGCCTCTTTCAGTTTCGCTGCAATTTCTTTATATTCGCCCATAAAGTAATCTCCTTTCCATGCGTTAGTTTCTTGACACTCTGTATGGAAATGATTATACTGTAAAAGGCATTCAAAGTCCTATCCAATATCCTGCGGACAGGAACAATTCTTTACAAATACTCGAATTTTGTATAACACTTTTATGGAGGAAAGCAAATTGACAGCAAGAAAAACAGACCGAAGAACCGTCATGACCAAAAGTATGATCAAGGACGCACTTCTGGAGCTGCTCCAGAATACACCCTATGAAAAGATAACTGTTACCGCCCTGTGCAAGCAATCCGAGATTACCAGAGCCACCTTTTACCTGCATTATAATAATATCGACAACGTTTTAGATGAACTGCTGGACGACGCCCTCCGACTTACAGAGCTTGACGCCATTCAGCCGTTCTCCTCTGCCGTCTCCAATCAGAGCATAGAAAACGAGAAAAATATCGAAGAAAGAAACCCGGATCCCGACGCCCTGCTTCCGGCCTGTCAGCGTGCCGCAAGCAATCCCAAATATCGAATCCTTTTTCTGGACGAAAGCTTATCTCATCATATCCTGAGGAAGCTGTATCAAATGCAAAAACCGCAACGTATCCCAGAAATTATGAGAGATTATTGTCTCAACGAATGGGAGGCAGAAAAAATTTTCCTTTATATGCTCCATGGAAATTTTGCCGTGAATAAGTCTCTGGGGTGGGAGAAAAATGAAGACTGGTACCATATACAGAACGTCATTAAAAAAATTCTAAAACCTTAACTTCTTGTCAGCAAATCAGCCCTTACAACCCCATGATATTCTACGAGCTGTACGGCATGCAAACACTGCCTGTGTCATGACACAGGCGAAATCCCCCACACTTTCCTACCACCTTTGCTACAATTTTCTGTGGGTAATTACACCCAAAATAGGAAACTCACCGCATTGGAAAAGAACTTGCTGACAAGGTTTTAGAAGGGAAATATTCATAATCACATCATATTCTGTACTGCTGATAACATCGAGCATAACAAATATCGCATTTCATTTATTATATTTATTATTTTTTTGCCTTGCAAAAATAAAAAGCATGATTAATAAAGTAACCGGGAACAAAAGTCCAACTCCCATACCTGCACGAATATTGTCTCCTGCACTTTGTGTAACACGTCCAACAATCCCCGGACCTATGCTTCCACCCAGGTCCCCCGCCATAGCAAGCAAAGCAAACATAGCCGTTCCACCTGCCGGAAATCTTTCTGATGAAATACTGATTGTGCCGGGCCACATAATCCCAACAGAAAAGCCACAGATAATACATCCAATCAAACCTGATATCGGATTCGACGATACAGAAGCAAGCAGGTAGCATATCACACATAAAATTCCAGATCCGATCATAAATTTCATCAGATCCATTTTATCACCATATTTTCCGAAAATTACACGACTGATCCCCATTGTAACAGCAAACATGCAAGGACCGGCTAGGTCACCAACTGTCTTTGACAGCCCCAGAGCAGCCTCCGCATAAGCAGATGCCCATTGTGCCATAGCCAGTTCTGACGAGCCGGAGCAAATCATTAAACATATGGAAAGCCAGAAAAGAGGTTTTCGAAACAGTTCTTTTATTCCCATTCCTTCCCCCTCATCTACCAAATACTCGATCGGACAGGTTGCAAAATTATAGATATTTATAGCCGGAACAAGTGCCCATAAGACAGCCAGCCATTTCCAGCTGTCCATGCCAAACACCGCAAAAAACAGTGTGGAGATCACAATCGTTCCCACTGCTCCCCAACAATAAAAAGAGTGAAGCAGACTCATCGTTGCCTCTTTGTTATCAAATGGACACGCCTCCACTATCGGACTGCAAAGCACTTCAATCAGACCACTTCCGACTGCATATACAATCACACTCAGGATAATTCCAACAAACGGTTCCGGCAAAAGATCCGGCAAAAAAGCCAGACCAACCAATCCTGCTGCGGAACATACCTCAGAAATAACAATACTGATACGATACCCTATTTTGTCCACAAACTTTGCACAAAACAGGTCTACCAACAACTGTGTAAGGAAAAAGCAGGTAGAAATCAATGCGATTTTTCCAAGTGTAATCTGATAATCATTATGAAATTTTAAAAATAACAATGGGGCAAAATTAGCTGCAATTGCCTGTGTAATAAATCCCATATAACAGGCTCTTTTTGTTTTCCGATAATTTGGCATGGTCATCACTCCTCGTTTTTTTACTGAATTATATAACATAATGTTTTTGTTTTCATTGATTTATTTCCGAATTTTATTGTATAATATCGTAAAGCATGTTTCAAAGAAGGAAGTTTCTATGAATATAAATAAAATCTATACTAAAATCATTACAGATGAAGATTTGATGGAGACAGTTCAGCACGGAAGCAATCTCTATCCTTTCCAGTTTTATTATGAAGATCTGTCAGTTTTTGATTTCAACTGTATAGAATGGCACTGGCATACAGAATTGGAGTTTATTTATATTGAATCCGGAACCGTTACTTTGTGGATTGGAGAAGACCAATTTCATTTAACCGAAGGAAATGGCATATTCATTAATACAAAGGTACTCCATCGCCTTTATTCTCCCTCAAAAGCCCTCATTCCCAATTTTGTATTTATGCCTTCTTTTATTGCCCCTTGCGACAGCCTGATTTATCAGAAATATATTCTGCCGATCATTTCTTCCTCATTGCCATTTCTCGTATTTCATAAAGAAGTATGCTGGCAAACAAAGGTTTTATCTATCATGCGGCAAATTATTTCTGCACAGGATTCTGTTTTATCCAAAGAACTCCTTACCAGTTCTCTCCTTCAGAATCTCTGGTTGGAAATATTTAAAAACACAGACATTTCATACCAGGAAGAACACAAGGAGCATTCAACCGCTTCTCAAGCCCGGTTACAGCTCATGATGCAATTTATCCACCTAAATTACTCACGGAGTATCTCATTGGATGACATTGCAGAACAGGCAATGGTCAGTAAGAGTACCGCTTTGAATCTGTTTCGGAAATATTTACACATAACACCGATTAACTATCTCATTAACTACCGTTTAAAACAGGCCGGTCAGTTGCTTTCAAAAACTGAGAAAAAAGTCAATCTCATTTCTTCTGAGACAGGATTTCATAACGTTGACTATTTTTGTAGATTATTTAAAAAACGCTACAAATTAACCCCAACGGAATACCGGAAACAGAAGCACTTTCTGTAAATCTGTTTCCCTTTGGATACTTCGCCTCCAAAAAACAAAACCGCTGCAACTTCCATCCTATACGGAGACGAAAATTGCAGCGGTTTAACTATCTTGAATCAGTTGATTGAGCGAAAGGACAGCATCGTCGCACTGTTCAATGCTGGAATTCCCACGGTACTCAGCACATCGGCTGTGGGAATGAACTTACTTTATTAAATCTACCGGGAGATCATTGACCGCAGCATGACATTCCAGGACTCTCAAAAACCTCCGATGGATAGATGAGAGGCTCATAAGCATCCACTTCCTCTCGGACAGTGGATTCATCCACAACGGACAGATCCTCTACCACTTTGACATAGCAGTAAAAACGGTTGTCGCCGGTCGATACATCAAAACTTTCTGATGGATACAAACTGAGTAGATTATCTCCGGCACCTAAAGTTAGCTGCGTGGAATAGTAAGGAGCCAACAAATTTGTTCCGTTTTCTGCATCTGTGAGGTTGTTTTCAATATTCCAGTACACTGGCAAATCACGCTGTACCACAATGACTGCCGGGGAGAATCCATTGTCCGTCAGTTCGATACCGACCTCTTGAATCTCGTTCCCAGATTCGTCCGTAGTGAGTAATGCAATCGCTAATGCTTCTGTGGGGATCTTATATTCGGCAGGGGTTGGGACACTGACTTCACCACTGGAAGCCGCAACATCACCCTTGGTTCCATCCGTAACAAAAATGTTGCCGCGAATCATACCCATCAGCAGCTATAACGAACCGTGCCGGTATTGTCAGGCGTAAATTCAATGATATTTTCGCCCGTATGGAACGTGTACTCGATTCCGTAATCCTGAATCAAAAATCTGTATTGATTTTTCTGCGTAAGGTGTTATAATCGGTATATACCGGAAACAAAGGAGGAAAGCGTCCATGCCAAGACCGCCACGGTGCCGTCGGATTTGTGGCGCACCACAAGTTGATACCTTCTGCCCCAATGGGTGCGAGAATACCGAGCCGATCCTGCTGACGCTGGACGAATACGAGGTCATTCGTCTGGTTGACTTGGAGCAGCAAACCCATGAACAGTGTGCCGCGCAAATGGACATTTCACGCTCTACCGTACAGGAGATTTACGAAGTCGCACGGCGCAAGATCGCAGCGTGTCTTGTTCACGGGAAACCGCTGCACATCACCGGGGGAAACTACCGCATCTGTGGAGGACAGGAGGCAACCCACTGCGGCCGTTGCTGCCGGATACAGCGAGCCAACACAGAAAAATTCAACAAAAATGCAAAGGAGATTCCATTATGAAAATTGCAGTTACCTATGAAAACGGTCAAATTTTTCAGCATTTCGGCCACACCGAACAGTTCAAGCTTTATGAAGCTGCGGACGGCAAAGTCATCCATGCGGAAGTCGTTGACACCAACGGCAGCGGTAAGCATAGCTGCCATTGATATGGAACGCACACTGACACAACTTCCGTTCTGGCCATCCTTGACCGAACAGGAGCAAGAAACACTACGCCGAAGTGCCTTTGTCCGTCATTATGAAAAAGGTACATTCGTTCACAGCAGCGACAATGAATGTCTCGGAATGCTGTTTATTCTTTCCGGCGAGATCCGCACCTATCTTCTCTCCGAGGAGGGACGGGAGGTAACGCTGTTCCGGCTGTATCCGGGCGAACTATGCGTGCTTTCTGCCTCCTGCGTGATCAGTCAGATCACCTTTGATACGCAGATGACCGCCGGACCGGATACGGAGGTTCTGATTATCCCTGCAAATATCATTGCTGCGCTCAAGGAAAAAAATCTATATGTCCGCTGCTATCTCTATGAGCTGGCAACGAAACGGTTTTCTGATGTGATGTGGGCGATGCAGCAGATCATGTTCAAGGGATTGGATCGGCGGCTGGCAGAATTTCTCATTGCCGAAGCGGAGCGTACCGGCTCTGATACGATACGCATGACCCATGAGCAGATCGCCCAGCACATCAGCTCGGCGCGGGAGGCAGTGGCACGGATGCTCAAAAGCTTCTCAGAGGACGGACTGGTGGAGCTGAAGCGTGGTGCAATCACGCTGCGGAATAAGAACGGACTAAATTGTCTAAAATAAAAAGAAATGTGACCTTGTCACAGAAGAAAATCATAGATTTGCTGCAATAAAAGCAGAAAAACAGGAAGGAGTATCCACCATGAAAGAAACGAAATACACAGGTACTCAAACAGAGAAAAATCTGATGGCTGCCTTTGCCGGTGAGTCCGAGGCACGCAACAAGTACACCTATTTTGCATCCAAGGCCAAGAAGGAAGGCTACGAGCAGATCGCGGCGCTGTTCTTCAAAACCGCTGATAATGAGAAGGAACACGCCAAACTGTGGTTCAAAGAACTGAACGGCATTGGAGACACCGCCGAAAACCTTCTCTCCGCCGCTGAGGGTGAGAACTACGAGTGGACGGATATGTACGACGGCTTTGCCAAAACTGCCGATGAGGAAGGCTTTCATGAACTGGCACAGCGCTTCCGCCTAGTCGCCGCCATTGAAAAGCACCATGAGGAGCGCTACCGTGCCCTGCTACACAATGTGGAAATGGCGGAAGTCTTTGCCAAGAGCGAGGTCAAGGTGTGGGAGTGCCGCAACTGCGGGCATATCGTGATTGGTGAGAAAGCACCGGAGGTCTGCCCGACCTGCAACCATCCCCAGAGCTATTTTGAGATCCACGCGGAAAATTATTAAAGAAAGAAAAAGAGAAACCTCCATAGTCTGTGGAAAGCGTGATTCATCTTTTAAAAATCCGGTGCTTTTTTGAGCACTGGATTTTTTTATCAATGTGACCTCGTCACAGAAAAATGCTTTGTCCTACGGTATGATAAAGCCACAATCAATAAACAAGAAAGAGATGGCGAACATGAAAATCAAGCTCAATCCCGATCAGGAGATTGTCAATACCATCCGGGAAGGACTCAAGCGCACCGGCGGATACTGTCCCTGCCGCAGGGAGCGCACAGAGGCGATCAAATGTATGTGCCAGGAGTTTAAGGATCAACTTGCAGATCCGGGCTTCGAGGGATTCTGCCACTGTATGCTCTATTACAAATCCTTGCAGGATTAAGGGAGGAACGCTATGCTGTCAAAGAAACTGGCTGCCGTAGATAAGACGCAGTGCGTCGCCTGCGGCGTGTGTGAAAATACCTGTCCACTGGGGGTCGTCAAGGTGCGCCGCGGGTGCTGCGTCCCTGCGGGAGGCTATTAAGCTGTTCTGGACATTCCGTGTGCCGTGGGGCTGGACTTACACAGCCGGTACAGTCGCTGATTGGGTGGCGCAGTTCAGCTTCGGCTTTTATAGCCTCATGCTGACCTCTCTGCCGCTGGGCTTGATCGTTATGGTGCTCTACAAGCCCCGCACATGGTGTGCGTTTTGTCCGATGGGAACCATGACGCAGGGCATTTGCAAACTGAAAAACAAAGAATAATCAAGGATAATAGAAAGGAGTCATTCTCATGGCTGAACTGAAAATTACTGCTGCGAATTTTGAAAATGAAGTACTGAATTCCGACAAACCCGTTTTGCTGGATTTCTACGCGGACTGGTGCGGACCGTGCAAAATGCTCTCTCCCATACTGCATGAGCTTGCCGAAGAAAAAAGCGGTACGCTCAAGGTGGGCAAGGTCAATGTGGAGGAGCAAATGGAGCTGGCGATGCGTTTTCAGGTATCCAGCATCCCGATGCTGGTCGTATTCAAGGATGGAAAGGCCGTTGCGAAATCGGTCGGCTATCGGCCTAAGTCGGAGATTGACGCAATGGTGGAGGGTGCAAGATGAAAGTTGTGATCGTAGGCGGTGTGGCGGGAGGTGCTTCTGCCGCTGCCCGCATCCGCCGTTTGGATGAACACGCGCAGATCATCATGATCGAGCGCAGCGGCTATGTGTCCTATGCCAACTGCGGCCTGCCGTATTATGTGGGTGGTGTGATCAAAGAGCAAGAAGAACTGACGCTGCAAACTCCGGAGAGCTTTTGGGATCGCTTTCGCATTGATGTACGAATACGGCAGGAAGTAACTGCAATCAATTCTGCAGAGAAAACCGTCACCGTCCGTGCACTGGACAGCGGAAAGATCTATACGGAAACCTATGACAAACTGCTTCTTGCCCCCGGCGCAAAGCCGACGGTTCCTGCGCTTTCCGGCGTCAGCAGTGAGCGTGTTTTCACGCTACGCACCGTGGAGGACACCCTCCGCATTAGGCGCTTTGTAGAGGAGCAGAAGCCGAAAACTGCTATTTTGGCTGGCGGCGGCTTTATCGGTCTGGAAATGGCGGAAAACCTTGTGGAGATGGGCGTTTCGGTTACCATCGTTCAGCGTCCGAAGCAGCTATTAGCACCACTGGATGCGGATATGGCGAGCTTTGTCCATGCGGAAATGCGCAGACACGGCGTGGCTCTGCGGTTGGGTGAAACCGTCACCGGATTCCGACAGGACGGAGATTCCGTGCTGACCCTGTTGGAAGAAAGTGAACCACTGCATTCGGATATGGTGCTGTTGGCCATCGGTGTTACCCCGGATACGCATTTGGCAAAAGAGGCCGGGCTGGAACTGGGCATCCGGGACAGCATCGCTGTCAACGAGCGGATGGAAACCTCCGCGCCGGACATCTACGCTGTAGGCGATGCCGTAGAGGTCACCCATTTCGTGACCGGCCAGAAAGCGTTGATCTCGCTTGCGGGGCCCGCCAACAAGCAGGGACGCATTGCCGCTGACAATATCTGCGGCGGAAACAGCCGCTTTCACGGCTCTCAGGGCTCGTCTGTTCTGAAGCTGTTTGGCTTGACAGCGGCCTCTACGGGAATCAATGAAAAGGCAGCGCAGGCAGCAGGGATCACTTACGACAAAGTCGTACTTTTCCCGGCATCCCACGCTACCTATTATCCCGGCGCACAGTCTATGGCAATGAAGGTACTGTATGAAAAAGAAAGCCTGCGACTGCTGGGTGCGCAGATCGTTGGCGGCGACGGCGTGGACAAGCGTATTGATGTACTGGCAACGGCCATTCGTGCCAAAATGACAGCACCGGAACTGACCGAACTTGATCTTTCCTATGCACCGCCCTATTCCTCCGCCAAGGATCCGGTAAATATGGCAGGCTTTATGATCGAGGATTTGGAGAGCGGGAAAGTGCGGCAGTTCCATTGGAATGATGTTGAGGACTTGCCTTGCGATGGCAGTGCGACGCTACTGGATGTCCGTACGGAAGGCGAATATCGGCGTGGGCACTTGAATGGATTCCGCAATATTCCACTGGACGAACTGCGGGAGCATTTGGACGAGTTAGAGCGGGACAAGCCTGTCTATGTGAATTGCCAGACAGGACTTCGCAGTTATCTGGCTTGCCGGCTTTTGACGCAGTATGGTTTCAGCTGTGCCCATCTCTCCGGCGGATACAGTTTTTATCAGGTCGTAACTCAAGAGCAGCAGACAGCGCAGAGCGTCTATCCCTGCGGAATGAAGAAGCTATGAGTGAAAATTTATTGGGTTTGACGATTGCGACAGATAAAGGCTTGGATGATCTGCAATGCCAGCGCCTTTTAAGTAAAAATCACATGTATCAGGAAGTCATGCTGCAATACCGCTGCGCACTGAAAGCACTTGAAAGCCGGTTGGAAATTTTGAATGAGGAATTTTCATTGCAGCATGACCGCAATCCGATAGAAAGTATGAAAAGCCGCTTGAAGTCGCCGTCCAGCATTATGAATAAGATGCAGAAGCGCGGACTTCCTCTGGATTTTCCAAAGTTATAAGATTTAAATTATCCATTTTCAAAGCAAGCCACAAAGGGCTCACATAGGAACGATGATCACAATGGACGAGAATACTTCAGAACTGTTCCAGCAGCTTGCCGAGCAAGTTCTTGAGCTCCCCTTGGATGGGGAAAATTAAGCGTGTCGCTACGGCGGGTTTTTATATACCTCTTGCGCCCCCCGTTGGCACAGAAAATCTTTTCGCACAGCTACAAGATATCCTGCGCCAACTACACCCGAACAGCCGGATTTTGCTTATGGCAAATTCCTTGTCTTTTGTAACTTACAGCCCACAAAATCCGCCTGTTCTGCTGCCACTGAAAACGATCTGTCTGGCGTGGGACAACCCCCTTTCCAGCATCAGCGGTCGCAAAAGGTATAACACACTATACTTTGCAAGCAAAATCGTGTGCCAAGTGGAACTCCGTCCCCTTTGGATACCCCTGCCAAGGGCAACTCTGTTTTCCTTTGGATACCCTATGCCAACAGGGATGCTGCTCGCCCCTATTGGAAACCCAGAGCCAAAGGGGCTTTGCCCCTCTGGACGCCCCACCTGTCCATGCAGTGGCGATCCATCCTGCTCCCACACGATAGATACGCTCCTGCCCGGAACAGGTAAAACAGGCCCAGAGTTTTGCCCAAATAGCGGGTAAATCTCTGGGCCTGTTTTGGTCAGCAGCGGCTGGGAAAAGGTGAACGGAAAGCCTTGCTGACTGATAAATTTGAGTTGGATATTTTCGTATTGAGATGCGAAAATCTGTTGTTCTGAATTCCTGTATCTGGTATAATAAAAGCGTCGAATTTTCTGACCGGATGTGCCCATATGGCCACATCATCGTGATGCTCCACAGTGGGAAGATTTTGATGGTAGAGACCAAGGGCGACCACCTGGACAACGATGAATCTAAGGAAAAAGCCAAAATCGGCGACCAGTGGGCGAAGCTGGCCGGAAAACAGTACAAGTATTACATGGTGTTTGAGACCAAGCAGCCGGACTATCCGGGAGCGTATTCCCTGGAGCGGTTTATGGAGATCGTGAATGGATTATAATTTTCCAGATATATTTGGAGGAACACATGAACACTAGAATCGAAATTTGTACAAAGGAAGATGAATCTACAACTGTTAAAGGCGGTATTTTAGAGCGGTTGGTGGCGCAAATATTGACGGTTCAGCAGTTTGAAGTTACCCAAACAGTGCGTGTAACCGGGATGGAAATAGATGTATATGCAAAACACAAAATCACAAATCAAGTGATTCTTGTTGAGTGTAAGGCTCATGAGAATGCTTTACCAGCGGATGTCATCACTAAATTGTTAGGAAACATAATGCTGCGCAAAGCTGATGCTTGTTGGCTCGTTACGACAGGGCCCCTGTCTAAGGATGCAGAAGGCACACGAATTGAATGGGAGCAAGAATCAAATAGCGAAAGAGGAAAACTGTCTTTTTATACACAGGACAGAATTCTAGATTTATTAGTTGGATCTAGGCAAATTCAGCCATTGGACAAGATTCTTGGGTTAATTTCAAGTAAATTTGTACCTGGAGATGATGCAATGTTAATGTGCACATCCTCCGGTATGTTCTGGATTATTCCGATTGTTGATCCTGCTCTGGAAATTTCTTCAACAGTTCTTGCATTTGATGCTGTTCATGGCCAAAGAGTAACATCAACCGAGCAGCTTAACAATCTGAAGGCCCATAGAAATAGTTTTAGTAGTTTTCAGTGGCTAGGGAGCGAAAGTATCGACTCTAAGCAAACAGAACTGCTTGCCGAAGAATATAGGAATATTGTTCCGGTAATAAGTGGTGATGATTGGAGCGATTATCGCCCAGCTAGACCAGAGGATTTTGTCGGTAGGAAGAAGATCTTATCGGATATACTAGATTTTTTAGAAAGTGTTAACAATGGAAATTCAAGAACGAGGTTGTTTTCCATAAAGGCACCATCTGGTATGGGAAAAAGTTCTGTTGTATTGAAGTTGGCTTCTCAGGTGACAACAAGCCGAAAGTATTCCAAAAAATTTTTTGTGTATGCGGTAGATGTTCGTACCGCTATGTCAGCGCGATATGCAGAGATGGCAATTAGATCTTGCTTTTCTGAAGCTGATTCACAAGGATTTACAGATGTTACAACGAGGGACATCAATTCAACTACTGTAAGTCAGTACCTAAATGATAGTTCAATTCAAAAGACATTAGAATATTTAAAACAACAAGGTAAAACTATAGTAATTGTATTTGATCAATTTGAAGAGCTGTTCTCTCAAAAGGGGTTGTATCCACTCTTTGATAATGTGCGTGTCCTTTGCAATGAGATAGATGCGCTACAAGGTCCACTAGTTTTAGGATTTGCATGGAAAACAGATTTAACGATTCCTGCTGATCATCCGGCATACTATATGTGGTCGAATTTAGCAGATAGGCGTAAAGAATTTGAATTGTCGCAATTTAAGGCGACAGAAATTAAAAGCGCTATTAAGCTTTTTGGTAGGCATTTGCAAGAGCCTGTTAATCCGATTTTAAACAATTACTTGACCAAACAATGTCAAGGATACCCTTGGTTGTTAAAAAAGTTGTGCATTCATGTTTTCAAGTTGATACACGACGGAAATAGCCAGGACTATGTTATTGGTCAAAGGCTTAATATAGTAGACTTATTTGAAAGAGATATTTCTGAACTAACGCCAGACCAGCACGCTTGCGTAATAGAAATTGCTAAATCTTCGCCGGCAGATTATTTTTCAATTACAGAAACATATGGTAGCGATATGGTGCAAACTCTGATAAACGGAAGAATTGTAATCCGACGTGCATCAAAGTTGACATTGTACTGGGATATTTTCCGAGATTATGTTTTAAATAAGACTGTTCCAGAACTTATGCTGGATTATATCCCTCAGCAGCAATTTAGAACAGATATGCGAGCATTTGCGTGCCTAATAGACAAAGGAGATTTGGCATCTTCGGAATTGGGAAAAGAATTATCTGTAAGTACGGCTACAATCGATAATATAATGATTGACGCAGTTATGTTTGGTGTTGCACAAAGAAATTCAAATACCATACATATAATTCCGGACTCTAAAGAGGCGCTTATTTCCACTCTCCAAGCTATTTTTAAGAAGCATACTGTATATGTGGAAATAAAAAATAGGCTTCGCCTATTCAACTCCCCTGCCCCTCATTCTTGAGGGGTGGGGGTTTCTTTTTCTTGCTTTTTCCTGCATAATAGTCTTATGAACATCCTTCAAGAAATTTTTACAGACCATTATGAAGAAATGCTTTATACATTGCATCCACGTGATTCCATTATTGAAAACGTGGACAAAATGATCCTTTGTGGTGACCCCGCCTTCGGCGGTGCCATGTATGGCTGTAAGCATTGCGGCAATCTCAAGTTTGTCCCTTTCCGCTGTCACAGCCGTTTTTGCCCTACCTGTGGCAATAAGTACTCTATGGAACGTACTACTTCCATGGCTTTTAAACTCATTCACGTTACTCACCGTCATTGTGTTTTTACCATTGATGAAAATCTTCGCCCTTTCTTCTTAGAAGATCGCTCCTTACTTCATTGTCTTTTTCATGCTGTTTCCAGTGTTGTTTTGCGTATGTTTTCCAAGCTTAACAAGTCTCAAAACTTTGTCCCTGGATTCATCATGGTTCTTCATACTTTTGGCAGGGATCTCAAATGGAATCCTCACATTCACTGTCTCATTTCCGAAGGTGGTTACAGCGATTTGGGGCAGTGGCGGCATATTTCTCATTTCAACTATACTTTTCTCCGAAATTCTTTTCGTACCGCTCTACTCAACGAGATGCAACATAAGCTTGGAAACTCATTCAAAAAAGTAAAGGCCAAATGTTATGAAGATCATCCCAATGGTTTCTATGTTTATGCCAAGCCCAACAGTTGCGATTCCAAAACCGTTCTTAATTACATCGGTCGTTACCTTGGCAGACCTGTTATCGCCACTTCCCGCATTGATTCTTATGACGGTGATTCGGTTACCTTTCACTACAACCGTCATGAAGATAATAAATATATCGTCGAAACCGTTCCCGCCATTACCTTTATTGAACGGTTGATTCAACATATACCGGAAAAACATTTCAAAATGATCCGCTATGGTGGTCTTTATGCCAGGCACCGTGAGATTGATAAAAAACTTTATCGTGCTATTTCTCGCGAAAAACATCACATTTATCGTAGTTTTAACCGCTGGCGTCAGGCTATCTCTCTTTCATTTGGATATGACCCTTTAAAATGTCCTGACTGCGGCTCTACTATGTCCGTCCTTGAACTTTACTACAACCATAAGCGCGTCTCCCTCGAAGAAATGTACGAGAAAGCCATGTCCAAAGCTCGTAGGAAAAGAGGCTATGGATAGCTTCTCTTTTCCATACTTCTATGCTACAATCCTCTTAAAGGAGGATGCCGCCATGAAATCTGATATCGAGGAGCTGCGCAATAAATACATCAAAAATCCACCGGAAGGAATGACACCCAGGGACATTCGCCAGATGAGCGAGAGTGACCTTCTGGATATGGATTATTTCTTACATGAATTCGATGACGATGATGACGATTGGGGAACAGAAGGTTTTTATATCTTCTAATTTCACAACCGTCCCGTTTTCATGCCCGCCTCCGCGCGGGCCTTTTTCGTTCAAGAGAGCGCCGGAGGCGGTCTTTCCTATAAAGTAAAAAA
>NZ_JAOQKC010000035.1:6679-21187 GCF_025567165.1 Laedolimicola ammoniilytica | reverse complement strand
TGTAAAAGAATTCTGTCGATAACCGTTGACCTTTTAGTATAAAAGGCTGACGGTTATTTTTCTATACACTGTTTTATTTGACGCTTACATCTAGTAGGAGAGTTATCGTTAGAATTTAGATAGATAAAAAGAAACGGCGGCTCTGAAAATCAAAGCCGCCGAAATAGAATAGGCGCGTGAAAACCTGTCTGCGTTGCGACGGCTTTTTTTCTTTGCCGTCGTCCGGCAGATGTTCTATACTATGTCAATTTCAAAAATTTCTCATTATCCTTTATTACTTTTTTGTTTTGTCTTATGTAAAAGCAGGATAACCAAAACAGAAATAGCTATACTGCATAGAATATATGTCCAATTAAAATATGATAGATTTATTAAATTCTGTGCTGATTGATTTTTAATGAAGTTTGTATATGGTGCGTTACTCTTAATCGCTTCCATAACTCCTACAACATTTATCGGTCTTAAATTGTATAAGTACGCACCAAATAAATATATTGCTGCTTTTTCAACGACCGACGGTATTAAAATAGCCAATGCAGCAAGCCATAATTGACATTGCTTGTGGGATTTCTGTAAATATAACGCCCCAAAAAGATAGGGCAATATCGCAAGGCAACAGCCCAAGAGGACAATATTCTGATGAAGCCCAAAGAGGGCAAAGAATATGCGGATAAAAAGATACGTTCCAAATATAATTAACCAATCAATGAGCAAGCTTTTTATTGGCGTGTGCTTTTTTACTATTTCATTCTGTAACTGCATTTCACTACCTCCCAAATAGACGTTACACTTTTGGAAACGTCAAGGTTACGGTTGTTCCACCGTATGAATTGTTTTTAAGCTCCACCGTGATAAATAAGTCAGTTGCCATTTTCTGAACAAGGTATAAGCCCATACCTGTAGAACGACTAAGGTAACTGCCCGTATCTCCGGTAAACCCCTTGTCGAAAACAAAGGGTAAGTCAGACAATGGTATGCTTGTGCCGTTGTCTTTGATAGATAAAGAAATCTGTTCACTATTCATACTATCAGCTATGGAAAATATGAGCCGTGGGGCAAGGTTGTTTCCCACATATTTCACACTATTACTGATTATCTGTCCTAAAATGAACATCAGACCTTTTTTGTCAGAAATCACTTGATAATCGTTTTCGGTATATTCAATAGAAAATCCGGCTTCTTCAAGAAGCGTTAAATTATCTTCAACTGCTTCACGGCAAGTTCCAAGAATTGAAAGCGACTCAAAAGAGTAATCCTTATGTGTAGCCCCAAGCCTTGAAAAGTATAGAATTTGTTCTATATCCTGTCGGGTATGGTCGCGTACATAAAGCATACGAGTATGAACCAAAGGGGACATTTCATCTTTTCGATTATCCAGTAGCAAGGTCATAAGGGATAGTGGTTTTTTGATTTCATGCACCCAATTTTCAACATAGTGTTCATAGTCTGTAACTGTAATTTTCTGTTCGTTGATATATTCTTGCTGCGTCCTCAAATGTTTTCCCAATTCACAGATAAGAGGGCGTATTACAGCGGGAACAGCTTCACACAGTAAGTATTCGTTGGTATCGTCCGGCTCTAATAGAAAACGCCGAAAAATAGCGTCTGCCTTGTTACGTTTTCTGATTGATATAGCAAGAGGAATAGCAAGTGCGGCAAATGACACAAAAATTATCAATGCAGCATAATTTATAAAATAATCAGGGTTAGCCAACCAAGCAAGAAATATAAAGAACAAGTCCAAACAGGCAAGTGTAATAATCCATACCCGGTTAGAGGAAATATAGATTAAAAGTATTTTCAACTTATTCATAAGCGCACCTGCTCTTTCAAGCGGTAGCCTTGACCGCGCACTGTTTCTATACGTTCTTCAAGACCAAATTCACGAAGCGTTTTTCGCAGCCGAGTAAAATTTACTTGTAATGCATTTTCGTCTATAAATTCTTCTGTTCCCCATAGTCTAATGCATAATTCTTTTTTAGAAACAATCTTAGGGCTATTTTTCAAGAGAGCAAGTAATATTTTTCCTTCGTTCGGTGGCATAAGGTAAGAGCTATTCCCTACATAAATTGTAAAGGTATTCGGGTCAAGTAAAAAACCACCTCCATCAAGTAACCCTTGCTGTACCTGTTCTTCTTTACGTCGAAGAAGATTTTTAATTCGGGCAAGTAAACGTGACATATTACAAGGTTTTGTTAAATAGTCATCAGCCCCCAAGTCTAATGCGTGCAGTTCGTCCTGCAATTTATCTCTTGCAGTCAATACGAGTACCGTACCAATCTGTTTAGCTTTCAACTCTTTACATATTTCAAAACCCGAACGAAAGGGAAGATTGATGTCAAGCAAAATTAAGTCGGGAAAATATGCTGCTATTTCTGATACTGCGTTTTCAAAATCCGATAATCCAATCGTATCATATCCCGATTTTTCTAATAAGTTCAACAGTTCTTCTCGCATATAAACATCATCTTCAACCACAACTATCTTTGCCAATATGTCCGCCTCCTTTCCCATAATATTTATAAGCCTGTTAAGAATTGGGCTTGTAATTGAGCTTTCCTATTTCACGATTAGCTGTTCGAGCAACAGCCACACCGTAAATTACCATAACAAGAACAACAATAACAGCCATAGCAATTAAAAGAGGATAGGACTGTTCAAGGTGTGCCGCTCCTGAATATAAATATAGCTGCATGGCATATATCCCTACTGCTCCGCTGATACACGCTAATATAAGAGGAAGCAGGAAATACCATAATACTTGTTGGTTGATAGAACGCTTAATTTGTTCACGTCGTGCTCCTAAAATAGAGAGTGTTAGATACCTTGATTTTGTAGTTTGCATTTGCGTCAAGAATTGCAGGGCAAGTAATGCACACGCAATAATCAAAAACATAAATCCCATGTATAGTGTTGTATAACTTCCGGAAATAACATAAAATAATTGTCGCCCAAAATTATTAAGATAGCTTTCGTAATATAGACCAGATGGTTTTAACAAATCACGAGCTTCCATAATCGGTAACATTAAACCTTTTGTTTCAACAAGTTCATTAGGAATACAAAAGTTCCAATAAACCATACAAGTGTCTGAATTTACAAATTCTGAATATATCTCATCTGAAACAATCAATGCAGTTATAATCTTGATATTTTCATCTGCGGTCAACCCTTTCATCGGTACAGAGGGAACAAGATAAAATGGTCTTTCGTTGATAGAAAGCAACGCTTCATTATTCGCCTGTGCGTCTGCTGCAATTTGATTTAACAGTGTAACCGTTTCATCTTGAGCATTACCTAAAAAATCTGGGTTGAGATAATAGACAACTTCATTGTTCCCAAGGCTAATCTGTTTTTCTCCCGCGGCATCCAATAACCGATTATAGGAAGATACAGGAAGCAAATAAGGAGAAGAACTACCAGTATCAATAAGACCTAAAAGGTTTAAGGCAGCAGGTTGGTCGGAGCCAAAACTATACATACCATCTTCTTGTGTGGCAGGGTCTACTACATCTTGAGGTAAATGCTGCACGATTTGTTTCCTAAATTTCGACCAATCAACAGGAGAACTTATCCCATCCGAAGCAGTGGATTTTATATTTCCTATTTCCATACGGTTCAGATTTGATACATAAGGACGAATTTGTTCGTTGGAAAGATACTTCTCAACAATTTGGTCGTTGCCCATTACAGTAAAGTCATAAACAGAAGTACCTCGTGTCAATTCACTTCCATATGACATTATGCGCACTGAGCCGTCGGTAATTAACATAATAGTAAGCATCATCAGAATGGACGCTACGCTGATTGAAATATATTTATTAACGACATTTTCATGCAACTGCCGTAAAGTAAATACATAAAGTCCTCTTGTGGCTTTGTGTTTTATAGAAGCTGCCCATATACTCAAAATTCTTGCAAGTCCTCGAATAAATAGAATTGTTCCGATAATTCCAAGTAAAACGGCAATAAGCAGCATTGCCCCACTCGCAGCCATAAAATGCTCTACAACAATCCAGTACGCGACAAGCAAAATTACGGTGCCTATAGCAAACGATACGAAACTTACATATGGATTCCCTGTGCGTTGCTTTTTCGCCATCTCTCCATAAACAAGTTGATGTAGCTCTTTACGGAACAGCTTTCCGCATAGAACAAACAATGCTACAAACTGAATAATCAAGAAGCCTAACGATGTGAAAATAGCGGCACTTACAGAAAAACTTAATTGGTGTGTAATGATACCATGCCCTACTAAACGCGCGGTTGTAAGACTTATAGCTTCGGATAAAAAGCCACCGCATACAAGCCCTCCTAAAAGAGCTAAAAACGACGTGATTAGCCCCTCTGTCATTATTTGAATAAATAATTTAATCTTTGTCATTCCAAACATCAAATAAAGCCCCAGTTCTCGACTACGACATTCAAGTTGATATTTGTTTGCAAATACTACGAGAAAGAACACAAATAATAAAGCACAAAGATAAACCGTCGGTAAAAGATTAGTAAGCAACCGTTCTACTGCGTCGCTCTCAATTTCACTTAAAAAACGTATTACGTCCTGTTGTCCAAGAGAAAGCACTATATAAAACATTGCTACGGCTGTTATCATTGTCAGAAAATAAATTAGGTTTTCGCTACGGCTCCGTTTGGCGTTTCGCCATGTGAGATTAAAGAACATTTGCACTTCCTCCCCCCATTTGAGCCATCACTTGTAAAATACGTGCATAAAAATCTTCCTGTGTTTCATTTGGAATTTTACGACGTAACTCATGGAAAATAACACCGTCTTGAATGAACAAAATACGAGAACAGAAACTCGCGGCGTTAGGGTCATGCGTGACCATTAGGATTGTGCGTCCACGCCTAAGATTGATTTCCTGTAACTTCTCCATGAGTAAACGTGCTGATTTTGTATCTAATGCACCTGTAGGTTCATCAGCCAAAATAATATCGGGGTCAGAAATCAAACTACGTGCAGCAGCTACGCGTTGTTTTTGACCGCCCGACATTTGTGACGGAAATTTAGAAAGAACGTCTGTAATTCCAAGAAAATCTGCTATATCTTTTAGCTTTTTTTCCGCTGTAACAATGTCAATATTATGAATTGATAAAGGCAATATAATATTTTCTTTACCAGTTAGATTATCAAGTAAAGCAAAATCTTGAAATAGATAACCAATCTTGTTGCCACGATATTCAGCCAACTTCGTGCCATCAAAAGAGCTTATATTGGCACCTGAAAGTAAAATTTGTCCAGAGGTTGGTTTAATGACCGTAGCAATACAATTCAACAATGTTGTTTTTCCAGAACCGCTGGCTCCCATAATTCCCAAATATTCGCCATTCAGAACATCAAAGGTAATTCCGTTTAGTGCTTTTGTTGGAACCCCCTCTTTGGAATATGCTTTGTGCAAGTCGCGTACTTCTAATAGTTTTTTTGTATCATTCATATCTCACACCTCACATTTTTTGCTTACGCTTATCTTACGAATATAATTTTACTGCATAAGAAGCAACCACACCACTTACAGTTGTTGTAAGGTTTATTTGTTTGTTTATTGTATCTGCATTTTATGTTGTTTCTTTCTCATATCAAAAGGTTTTTCCGCGTTTTTTGGTATCAGCCACATATACCCCAGTTTTGAAACGCCCGGTATGCGATTTTCGCTACAAAGTATCTGTACTCGTCTTTCAGAAATTCCCCATTTCTTTGCCGCTTCGGGACAAGACATATATTCCATAATCAAAACGCCCTTTCCTCAAATTTTACCAGTATAATTATACTCGGATAGCCGAATAATATCAAGTATATGATATGCTCTATTTCAGTCAATAATGTGCTGTGTGTAATCATATCTCGAAAGGAAGATGAAATATACAATGTAGTTGGGTGAAATGACTATGAAGCAGAACAAAGAAAAATTTGATTTTAAGGCTTTCGGGCAAGCCATTAAAGCAGCAAGAAAAGCAAAGGGAATATCACGCAATCAGTTAGCCGATACGCTGAATATTGCGCCCCGATATATCGCGTCCATTGAGAACAGCGGGCAGCACCCAAGTTTACAGATTTTATATGAGCTTGTAACCCTGCTTGATGTATCAGTAGACCAGTTCTTTTTCCCGGAACGGGAACAGGAGAAATCCACGCGCCGCCGTCAGCTCGATACTATGCTTGACGGTATGAGCGAAAAAGATTTGAAAATCCTGTCTGCTACTGCAAAAGGAATAGAGGAAGCCAACAACGACGAAACGGGGGAATAAAGTTCTCTCGTTTTTGTTTATATAGAGTGATTGAAACGTCGCAGATTGCGGCGTTTTTCTTTTGGGAAAGTTCGTCAAATTTGCCGTTCCCGGTGTTGTAGGTAGTAAGGGATAAAGTTTCGTAGCAAGCATAGGAAAAGAGTACCCTTTTCCGTATTTTCGCCCTCCCGTCCTGCGGTGCGTCGGTTGAAAATTGCTTGTTGGGAAGTGTCCCAAACCCTCGGAATGGAAAGGAGCGATTGCATGAACGGACGCAAAAGAAAAATACAAATCAAATTCTATGTAACAGAGGAAGAAAGGGCATTGATTGAACAGAAAATGAAGCTTGTCCCTACCCGGAACATGGCGGCGTATCTTCGCAAGATTGCCATTGACGGGTATATCATTCAGACAGACCATAGCGATATAAAAGGCATGACAGCAGAGATACAGAAAATCGGGGTCAACATCAATCAGATTGCAAAGCGTGTCAATGCGACAGGCAGCGTTTACCAAGAGGACATAGAGGAAATAAAGGGGGTGCTTGCGGAGATATGGCGGTTACAAAGATTAAGCCTATTAAAAGCACGTTGAGCAAAGCCCTTGACTATATCCAAAACCCGGATAAAACAGACGGGAAAATGCTTGTGTCCTCCTTTGGGTGCAGCTATGAAACGGCAGATATTGAGTTTGGATTTACGCTTGCACAAGCCATAGATAAGGGAAACAATCTCGCCCACCATTTGATACAGTCCTTTGAGCCGGGAGAAGTAGATTATGAGAAAGCCCACGAAATCGGAAAGCAGCTTGCCGACGCGGTAACAAAGGGACAGCATGAATACGTCTTAACTACCCACATAGACAAAGGGCATATCCATAACCATATCATTTTTTGTGCGGTCAATTTTGTTGACTACCATAAGTACAATTCCAATAAGTGCAGTTACTACGGCATACGGAACATGAGCGATAAGCTGTGCCGGGAAAACGGGCTGTCTGTTGTCGTTCCGGGCAAAGGCAGCAAGGGAAAAAGCTATGCAGAATATCAAGCGGAAAAGGTCGGTACAAGTTGGAAAGGCAAGCTGAAAATTGCCGTTGATACGCTTATCCCCCAAGTAGCAAGTTTTGAAGAATTGTTGCAGCGGTTACAGGCAGCGGGTTATGAGATAAAGCCGGGAAAATATATCTCCTGCCGCGCTCCCGGACAGGAACGCTTTACCCGTCTGAAAACTCTCGGTACAGATTATACAGAGGAAGCCATAAGAGAACGGATAGAGGGCAAACGCACAAAGGCAGCGAAAGCTCCCAAAGAGCAGCGCGGCGTATCGCTGCTTATTGACATTGAAAACAGTATCAAGGCACAAGAGAGCCGGGGCTATGAACAGTGGGCGAAAATCCATAATCTGAAACTGGCTGCAAAGACTATGAATTTCTTGACAGAACATAAGATTGAGCAGTACGCAGATTTAGTCAGCCGGATTGAGGAAGTAAATGCGGAAAATGAAAAGACAGCAGACGCATTAAAGAGCGTGGAAAAGCGTCTTGCAGATATGGCGGTGCTGATGAAGCACGTTACTACCTACCAAAAGACAAAACCTGTCTATGAAGCATACCGCAGGGCAAAGGATAAGGACGCATACCGGGCAAAGCAGGAAAGCAGTCTGATACTCCATGAAGCGGCAGTAAAGACACTGAAAGCGGCGGGCGTTACTAAACTCCCCAATCTTGCCGCCATGCAGGAAGAATACGGGAAACTACAAGCGCAAAAAGAAGCCCTTTACGCTGATTATGGCAAGCTGAAAAAACAGGTCAAGGAATACGACGTTATCAAACAGAACATAGACAATATTTTGCGGCAAGGCAAAGAGCCGGAACGGAAGAAAGGAAAGGAACGGGAATAATTATGAAAATGGTTGGTATTACACCATGTTACAGAATAACATTAGAAAATGGCAGTTATGGCGTAGAAACTTATATTAACGCAGACAGTAAAATCCAAATTACTTTTGAGGACGGAAATACACTTATCGGATATATAGAATGTGTGGAATATGGAACTTATTCCGATGAAAATGATACTCTGGTTATAAGGGGAGAGAATGGAGAGCTGTATATCCTATTGGAAAACCGAATAAAGGATATAGAAGAACTGCACGAATAAAGTAAAAGAACAGGGCGCAGACAGCCAACAAAAGACTGTCCGCGCCCTGTTTTATGTAGGTGCGTTTTTGGTATCTGTTACGCAATAGAACGTCATTTTTAGGGGATAAGGTATAAAACCCTTGCCGCGTCATTTTCAAGCACTGAAAGCCCCGTAAATCAAGGCTTTTTTTGCCCCTACTACGTAACAAGGGCGCGCCGTTTTCTCATGCGCTCCGCTGCCTGTCTGCGGGTAATACGCTTCCGGCAGTCCGGGCAGTATTTGACGCTGTTAGAGGTGGACGCAAAAGAAGTTCCGCACTCGGTACAACGCTTTTTATCCTCGGTCTTGAAAAGCTCTGCATACAGCAGCTTATCAAGGGGCAATACGGCGGTCTGAAACCATTTGCAAAGAAGCGAATAGGAAATAAGCTGCGGGCAGACACATTCCTCCCCGTCGTCCAGTAAAATACAGTGTCCGTTATCGCAGTTGCAGCACTCCTTTTTTATAAGGCTGTTGACTTTCCGGCTTTGGGGTGGTGTAAGCCGCTTTATCCCGGTCATACCTCATCAGCGGCGAAAATAGCAAGCTCCGCATACTCATTTTCTGTCAGAGGTGCGATTTTCGCAAGGGTGCGTTTCGCCAGTTCCCGCATATCCTCGTCCATGAACGGCAGCGCAGCGTTGATGTTTTCTGTAAGCCCACGTTTGCCGTCCTCATTGTAAATGCTCAACAGGTTTGTTTCTTCAACTGTCAGTCTAATCATGCTCATACCTCCAATTCGTGATTTTTTGATTTTACAGCCGCCTTTTTCGGGGCGGCTTTTCTTTTGTCAGCGGCAAGCTGCGCCCGGATTGAGGGGCGCACCCTGCGAATATCTGTGCCCCGGTTTTCATTTTTATCAATCAAGGCGTATGTTCCATGTCTGCCCTCGATTTTGGAAAAGGAAAGTGTCTTATAGGGCAACATGGAAAACAGACGGTCGGTGTCCTTAGAGGACGCAAGCTGCATAAATGTCGGGGACAGCTCCACCATGAAATGTGTCCTATTAGGGCTATTGGGCGTGTCCCTGCGCTTCATTTCCTGCACAATGCGCCGCGCTTCGGCTTCAATCAGCCCAGCACGCAGGGCGGCGGTATGTTCCTTGAAGTCGCCCGGTGTCAGTTTATCCCGTTTTTGCTTTTCTTCCCGTAAAAGGAATTGTAGCGCGTCCGGGTCGTTGGGTACTGCTTCAAAGTGTTCAAACTTCCCTAAAGAAGTATCGGGATTTCCGTTAAAATGCTGTCCGGCGGGTATCTCCCTTGTCCCATGCTCATAAATCAACTTGACTGTGTCGGCGGCAAGCGCATTGTCCTTAACGCGCTCATACTGCCTTGCATAGTCAAGCTCATAAAGATTGCCTTTGATTTTCCCGCGCTCCCTGCCCGTCAGCTCGACGGCATAGGCAAGAACGCGGTCGCAGGTCTGCTCTTTGTAAAAACACCATGTATTGTGGGCGGCGGTATCCTTTAGGAACACGTCGCGCTCCTTAAAACAATGCGTCCCGGACGGGCGGCAAAACCATAGCAGCGTCTTATCCTCTCTGTTAGGGCTTGCCGCTGCTTTTGCGATAATCTCCTTGTCAATGTCAAAATCACTTTGGAAAAATCCTGTATTCTGCCGCATGATAGCGTCAAGAGAAGCGAAAATATCCACGTTTTCAAACTTATTCATGCGTCAGCTCCTTTCCAAATCCTGTGTTTTCTGTTTTGCCTGTTTCTTCGGTGTCTGTTCTTTCGCTGCTTTAAGCTGCGCCCGGATAGAGGGCTTCTTTTCCGTTTTTGCTGCCTTGCCACGTTCCTTGTCAGCCTTGACAGTTTCCGCAAGGTCAACAAGGGAAATGGTTTCTCCTGTCTTTACCTTTGCTTCCAATTCTGCGACGGTCGGGGTGTTGTTTATCTGCCCGTCAATCATGTTGTAGTTTTGCTCGGTGGTCTGCTCGGCAGTTTTCAGATAGTTTTCCGGCTGCAAAAATTCCGGCACTTTCTTATAACCGAAGCTGTCTACATAGTGGGCGGTGTCCTGCCCGTTCTGATGAAGCACCACTACGTCGGAAACAGAAAGGCTGTGTCCCTTAAAATCTTTCGGGTGGTCGATATTAAAGCGGGTGTAAATATCTTCAAGGGAAGTCCCCGGCGTAAGAGGTGCGGAATAGACAAGGGCATAGTTTTTCGGGTCTACCCGGTGTCCGGCGGCAATCAGACGGTCGTAAGGCTCAAAACGCAAGTCCCTTGTTTCGTCCCCGCCTTTTATCTGATAAATGGAAAAGGTGTCTTTGTCCTGTGGGGCTTCCTGCTCCGGCTGCTCCTGTGCGGGTTGTTCCTGTGCAGCTACCTTTTGCTGCCGGATATGCGCCCGCTGTAACTCGGTAGGCTTTTCCCCGGTAAGGGGAGCAATCGCTTTCACATAATCAGCCGCATAGTAGGCGTTACTGGTAAGCTGCCGCTGCCATGCCCCGGCTTTTGGCGACCAACGGAAGCCATTACTTTTTAAGGCTTCCCGCGTGGCTTCGTCCGGCTTATCCTCAAAGAAGATTTGCAGTCGGTTCGCTTCGGTGTTTGCTTCCACCTTGCCGCCGTCAAATTCCCAACCTACAAAACCGATTTCTTTTTGCTGTGAAAGGGATTTGATACGGTCTTTCACGCGCCGGATTTCTGCGCTGTTGTTGGATAACGCCCAAGTCGCAAAGGGCTTGTCCTCCAAATGCCAACTGCTCGCCATGTCTGCTTTCAATTTTTCCAGTTCCTCCGGCGGTAAATGCGGGCAGCCGTCAAGGGTCTTATGCTTGCGGTAGTAGGCGTTTACGGCTTTCATGGTTTCCTGTGATTTTTCAAGGCTTTCCAGTTTCTTTTCTAACTTCTGTACTGCCTGCGGGTCGTCTGCACTGATACCGCCCATGCCGGTACTGCGGATTTTATCAAGAAGCCCTTGTATGTCCTGCCATTCCCGGTAATTGCTGTCGCGGGCTGCGTTCTGCTTTTCTTTCTTCCTTGTGGGGAAGTTAGAGCCGCCCGCAATCAGGATAGAGGGAACACGCGCGTCAATCTCATAGCCTTTATTCATGTTCGCCGCCAGTTTCCGGGCATAGGTGTCAAGCAGGCTGTCGATTTTCTCATGGTACATCGGGTCTACCCGCTGTTTCTGCCTTTCTGCAAGTTGTACGGCTTCATCTACATAGTGCCTGTATTCAGCCGTCGCGCTGCCTTGCTTATAATCGGAAAAACTGTTCATATCCTTTGCACGTTTGGCGGCAGCTTCATTGATAGTATAATAAGGGGCGGCGGGTGCAGCCTGTTCCGGCTGTGCTTCTTTTTCCTGTACCGGGGCTGTTTCTTCGGGAAGCTCCGGCGCGGCTGCTTTTGTTTCGGGCTGTTTGGCGGCTTCCTGTGCGGGCTGTGCCTGTTCGGTGGTCTGTTCCTTATCCTGTGCCTTTTGGATTTCTGCAAAATGTCCGTCTATGGTATCAATCAGATTTGCGGCGGTGCTGCGGATTGTTTCAAGAGAGCCTTTCAGTTCTGCAAGTTCTTTTCCGCTGCTCCACCCGGCGATATACCCAAAAGAATAGTCCGACGTATCAAGCCCGTAATGTTGGCAGACCGCATAGGCGACGCTTTCCGCCTGTACCTCGCGGGTGCGGCGGTCGGGGCGTTCCGGCATGGCAAGGGCGGTATCATGCAGCGTGGCGTGGGCGATTTCATGGATTGCGGTCTTGATATTCTGCAATTCGTCCATGCCCTCGTTGATGAAGATACGCTTTTCCTCATAATTGCAGCGTCCTTTTACGCCGCCGCTTAGTGCTTCAAATCCCATAGCAAACGGGGAAGTCTTTTCAAGGGCAGCGAAAAAATCCTTGTATTGTTCCACGTTGCCCGTAAGCTCATAGGTAAGGGCAGGAAGTTCTTTTCCCTCGGTCTGTGAAATATCAAAGACAGATACTACACGAAAAGCGGGTATCTTGATTTCTTTTTCTTCGGTAACAGGTTTTCCGTCCTTATCGAAAACAGGCTTTTGGGTGTCCGGGTCGATTTTTTCCACCTGCTTCTTGACGGTAAACGGGGACGGTGCAAGTATCTTGATAGCTTTTTCTCCGGGCTTTACATGGCGGTCAAATTCCTTTTCCCATTGTTTATAGCCTTTCACAAGATTGCCGCCCTGCATGGCGATAAGGATTGTATTGTTAAGGCTGTAATCATGGAATTTTGACATGGTACGCAGATAATCGGCGTAACGGTCGCTTTCATACAGTCCTAAAATTCCCTGTTCCAGTCGGTCGGTAATCTCTTTCATTTTATCGGCGGGCTTTTCAGAAGATAGGATAATCGGGAGAACCGGGGGCTGCTCTGTGGCGGCGGTTTGTATGGCTGCTGAAGCGTCAAGGTCTGCCTGTTCCTTTTCCTGTACTGGCGGCTGCGGCGTTACCCGGTATTCCTCCGGCACGTCGCGCCCGTCGTACCACTGTGTAAAGGTGTTGCGGTTATTGTAGATATAGCCCTGTTCGGTAAAGCTGCCCCCGTCATTGATAGCAGCGTCCCGCCCGTATTCCTCATACATGAAATATTTTTTTGCTTCTTCGGGCAGCTCCAACTCGTCCAGTTCTTCAATCAGATAATGCCCGTAATCTTCCTCACTCTGTACGGACGGGTAAAGCCAGTAACAATCAAGGTTTTGTGCAAGGTTGATAATATCCTGCAAGTCCCTTGTATGGTCGCCGTATTCCATAGCTGCAACAAATTTTTCCCGGTCGTCGTCAAACTGCATTTTCAAAAGTTCGCTCAAATAGTTCAGTTCGTCAAGGCTTTCAAGCTCGGTCAATTTTCCTGCCAGTCCTGCAATAGAGGACTGGTATTCTGTGATATGCAGCTCCCCGTAGTTTTTGCCGTCTATCCCGATACGGTCAAAGACTTCTTTCAAATGCTCGGCAGTCGTGGGGAATGATACCCATTCGCCCGCAGGTCTGCCCTCGGTGTACTTTCCAAGATTAGAAAGATACCCGCTTAAAATCGTTTCTACCATGCGTTCGCTCCTTTCGTTTTCAATCATACGGTGCATAAGTTCGTAGTCCTCCATGCTCATGCTCCCGTCAAAAATATAGGGGTCGGGTTCTTCGCCGTCCCGGTAGGCTTTTTCAGAGAAAGGAAGCCCCGCAGCGTGGGCGGCGGCTCTTGCTTCCTCGATAAGCTCCGGCGGCAGCCTGTCGTCGTGGGCTTCGATAAATTCCCCGATATTGCTATATCCGTTTTCGTAGTGGCGGCGCACCCCGGCGGTCAGCTCGTCAAGGTTCATATCCTCGCCAAGATAGCCGGAATAATAGCCGTTTACCACAACGGCGGCAGGGTCAGCCTGTTTGATTTCTTCCATGCGGCTTCTGTCCTCCGGGTAAATGTAGTCGCTCATTTCAAGGTGGAAATATTCGGCGTTCCAAGAACGTCCCGTTTTCCAAAACGCCACCCAAGCGATACCGTCCCTTAATTCTTCTTGATAGTCCTTTACGGTGTCCCGTAAACTTGCCATGTGTAACCTCCTTTCTTCGGTTTCAGAGGGTAAAACCCTCCATAAAACAGAGGGTTTGGGAAACTTCCCAACAAGCAAAAATCCCCGCCGTTCTCGGTAGAGAAAGCAGGGATTTTACGGAAAAGGGTACTCTTTTCCTATGCTTGCTATTCAGTTATTTCTTCTTCGACAGTTCAATGCGGTAGTTGACATATTTCCCGCCTGTATCAGCCAATACGATAGTTCCGTCGTAGGTTTTGCCCGTCTTTGGGGAATAGAGCTTTTTCACATTTACTTTGCCGGATTGTAAGAGTGCAGCGGCAATTTTGGGGGTAAAGGTTACTTTTCGTTCTTCAAAGAAACGGTCATTTTTCCACATGGTAAAGCTACATTCCTTATTGCTGCAATAGTAGTTTTTCTTTCCCTCATAGACAGGAGAACCGCAGCGGGGGCAGCTTCCCAACGCTTCCCGTTCCGGCTTGAACATCTGCGCTTTATCATCAGAAAGAAACGGATAGGTCTTTACCAGTTCCCGCGCCATATCCTCGATACCCTCCATAAATGCGGCGGGGTCTGCCTTGCCTTTGGCAATCTGC
>NZ_JAOQKC010000035.1:0-6431 GCF_025567165.1 Laedolimicola ammoniilytica | reverse complement strand
TTCGTTGTGAGGTTTTGGCGGTGTTGTGTCATGCTCCGTTACCTTTGCCGTCGGATTTTCAAAGGTCTGTCCCTCGGTAAATGGCGGCAGGGTCTTTTCTGTGTCACTGTCTGCGTCGTCCGTTTCGGGCTTGTTCTTTAAGGCTGCCCTGTATCTTCGGTCAATCTCTTTCCACCCGTCGGACAGCACCGTTTTTCCCCTTGCGATAAAAGACTGTCCGGCACATTCAAAAACTGCTGTAACCGCTTCAAAGGTATGCGGTGCAGCGGTCGCCATGAGCAGACGCGCCCCGGCAAGGGTAAGGATATTCCTTTCGCTTTCCGGCAGCGTGGCAAGGTCGGTCTTTGCAAGCTCCATAGTCGGGATAATGGCATGGTGGTCTGATACCTTTTTACTGTTCAGCACCTTTCCAAGCTCCGGCGTGAAGTCTTTTCCCGCCATAAAAGAAAATTTCCCACAAAGCAGCTTGATAATGCCCGCCGCTGTGTCGCTCATGTCGTCGGTCAGAAATGCGCTGTCTGTTCTCGGATAAGTAAGAAGTCTTTTTTCATACAGAGATTGTGCAAGGTCAAGGGTCTGCTTTGCGGTATAACCGAACAGGCGGTTTGCTTCCCTCTGTAAAGAAGTAAGGTCAAAGAGCTTCGGCGGGGCTGCGGTCTTTTTCTCTTTCACAAGGGAAGCACAGACTGCTTTTGACACTTCGCAAGCAGCTTTCAGCTTGTCAGCTTCGGAACGGTCAGATAGTTTTTCGCTTGCAGCTTCCGCGCCGGATAAGACAAGGCGCACATGGTAGTATTTTTCTTTCTTAAATGTGGTAATCGCTGCGTCCCGGTCAACAAGCATTTTTAAGGTCGGGGTCTGTACGCGTCCCACGTTCAAGGTATGATTGTAAAGGACAGAGAAAAGGCGGGTGGCATTGATACCGATTAACCAGTCAGCCTTTGCCCTGCACAATGCGGAAGCAAAGAGCGCGTCGTATTCCTCGCCGTTCTTCAGACGGGAAAAGCCCTCTTTGATTGCGCTGTCCTCCATAGAAGAAATCCAAAGGCGGCGCATAGGTTTCTTGCAGCCCGCCATTTCATAGACAAAGCGGAAAATGAGTTCGCCCTCGCGCCCCGCGTCGCAGGCATTGACGACTTCGGAAACGTCTGCCCGGTGCATAAGCTCTTTTAGGGTTTTGAATTGCTTTTCCTTGTCAGAAGCAACGGTGTACTTCCATTCCTGCGGCAAAATCGGTAAGCTGTCATAGCTCCACTTTTTATATTGTTCCCCGTAGGTGGTAGCTTCCGCAAGCCCTACCAAATGTCCCACGCACCAAGAAACGATATAGCCGCTTCCTGTGAGAAATCCGTCTTTCTTTTCCTTTGCCCCCAGTACGGCAGCGATTGTCTGTGCCACACTGGGCTTTTCTGCGATAACTAAAATCAAATATAAGTTCCTCCTTTCAGCGTTCCGGCTCGGTTTTCTTTTTCTCCTGTACCTGTTTCAGACAGTACCCCACACAAGGGGACTGTCCCTTGTAAGGGCAGGAAGCACAAGCAGGGGGATAAGGAACAGGCGGCGCATTATCACGCCGCCCGTTCGGTTTCTGTATCATCATCTTTTCAAAGGGATTGTTGGTAAACAGGGTCATAGGGTTTCTTCCTCCGTTTCTTCATCTTCGGGAGTTTCCCCGGTATCTGCTTCCGGCTCGTCCTCGTCGTAGTCCTCAAATTCAAAATCTTCAAGGTCGGTATCGCCCTTTACATTCTGCTTCGGCTTTAGAAACTTAAAGTAGTAGAACGCTGCGCCGCCACCAAGCAGGGCAAAGAGGACTAAGGCAAGCACCACACCGGGATTGCCGCCTTTTTCTTTCAGTTCTTCCGGCTGCTCCGTTGGTGTTGGGGTAGGTTCTTTGCCTGTGCAGCCTGTCATACTGGTAACACATACCGGGCAGGACGTGTTTACCTTTCCGACTTCGCATTTTTCCGTACAGTTACAGATTTCCGGCTTTTTGGCAGCTTCGCCGTTTTCGGTCAGTGCCATAAGGTCGGCTTCGTCCACTTGATTTAGGAAATGTACGGTCTGTTCGCCCTCGGCGGCGCGGTCAATGAGGATATAGAAATAGTTGCCGCCTTTGGTGGTAACAGTGATAAGTTGCTTATTGCCGCCGTAATCGTCAACCAGTGTAGCGTTTCCCTTTGGGGTAAGGGGCGGCGTTTCCTCTTTTTCCTCCACAACTACATTACTGTCGTTGGTCGCGTCCCCGGCGGGCGGCTCTGTGGCTGCGCCCTGTGCATAGGCAGGGACAGAAAAACCGCCCATAAGGATAAGGGCGGCACAAAGGGCAGTCATGGTCTTTTTCAGTTTATTCTTCATCTGCATTTTCCTCCTGTTCGTTTTCTTCTGCGGGTGCGGCAGTCATGCCGGGAATACCGCCGCCGGACAGCATAGCGTTCAGTTCCTGCGGGGTCAGACGCATAGCTCGTACAAGCTGCACGATTTCAAGGTTTTCCGCTTCGGTTTTCTGCACTTCCAGTCCTTTTAACTTGTTCTGATACTCTGTGATTTTCTCGCGGGTCTTTGCGATTTCCTTATTGATACGGTCAATTTTATTGTTTGCCATAGGTCATTTCTCCTTTCTTTTTGGGGTTGCTTTACCAGTTCATCAGCCCGTAGCCTTTGATACATTGATAGTTAAGGTCATAGCTCTTTATCTTGCAGGCGTCGCCGGAATTGCCCTCAACGGTATAGACGCGGCTACCGTCCCTGCCAAGCACAAGCCCCACATGGTCGGCAACGCCGTCTAAATCCCAATCGAAAAAGATAGCGTCGCCCGGTGCGATATTCTCATAGCCGCGTGCGCCCCATTGTCCCCTTGACTGAAACCAAGGGACACCCTGCCATTCGCAGCCCGCAAAGCGCGGTTCGCTTTTTCCGGCTTGATTGTAGCACCATGATACAAAACAGGCGCACCATTCCACGCGGCTGTTAAAGCCGTACCAAGACCAGTAAGGGTAGCCGCCCACATTTCCGACTTGCTGCTTTGCAAGCTCCATAAGCTCTTGATTTCCGGGGCGCGTACCGTTTACAAACTCCACACCGCTTAAATCCTCGGACGGGCTTCCGTCGGGAGAACCGCCGCCAAAAATCAGCGGTTTGTTGCCGCTTGTTTCCAAATACACCCGGTACATTTCAAGCTGCTGTGGCGTAAGAAGTTCCTCCGCAAGCTCTGAAATCGGCTTGTTTGTCAGTTTCACATTTAAGATGTGATACTCATAAGGGACTTCCTCGGTGGTGGTTTCCCCGGTTTCCGGGTCGGTGCTTGTTTCGGTGCGGTAGCGTATTTCCACTTCCTCGGTCAGCGTCAAGGTGTACTGCATGGAAAAGATACGTTCAAGCTCTGCCTGTGCGCTCTGCGGGGTGTAGCTCTGCAAGAGGGCGGTCAAGTAAGACGCAAGTTCGTGGGGGTTATGCCCGATACTGTCAAGGTCGTAGCGGTATTCATCATAGCCGGGGTGGGTGCTTTCGATATTGTCAATCTCACTTTGCAGCCCGTTTTCCAATGCGGCATAGTTGTTTTCAACTGCCACAAGGTCGCTGTCCTCGGATGTGTAGGAAGTGCCAAGCACCCCGTTTGTCAAGCCCGAAAACATAGCCCCGCAAGAGGACAGCCCTGCGGAAATCATAATAAAGAGAAGCAGCGCGGCAACTGCAATCAAAATGCCCGCCGGGTGTCTTGCCGCAAATGCGGCGGCTTTCCTCGTTTCCTCGGCGGTTTTCTTCGCCGTCTTTCTTGTGGCTTCCGCTGCGGCTTTTGCCCCTCCTTTCTTTGCCGCCTTTGCATACTGGCGTTTTATCTGCTGTTTCTGCATGAAACGGGAAAGCGGGTTAGAAGTAAGCTGCGGGTTGTCGTGCAGGGTTTTGTGATACTGGAAGTTGACGTTTGCCTTAAATGCTGCCTTTTCTGCCTTTGCCGCTTCCCGGTAAGGTTTCAGCTTATGGCTGCGGTAGCCCTGTTTTAACTTCCGCGCCCCGTATTTCGCGCCGCGCTCGGCAAGTTCCTCCGATTTATGCGCCCCCTCAACGCCGGAATTGTCCTTTTCAACGGAATGTATCTTGTTGTGGACGAAAATCCCTGCTTCCTGTGCGGGGCGGGACAGCGGGTTTCCTTTTTTGCCGCCGGGTATCGGTTTTTCCTGTTCTTCAAAGTGAAGTCGGGTCTTTGCCTTTCCTGCGGCTTCGTCAAAGGTGCGCTCCTTAACCAGTTTCTTTTGCTTCGGGATAGCTGCCTTTGCTGCGTCCAGTCGGTCAGCGGCTTTGTTTGATTTCTCAATATAGCATTCCAGTTCCGGGACGGCAAGTTCTTCCTCGGTAAACTGCAAGCGGGAAGATGTTGTTTGTACGGTAACTTCCTCCTGTGCTTTATGTACCGCTTTTTTACTGGCTCTGCGGGTCTGTGCTGCTTCGATATGCTCCATAACGCGCTCTGCTGTGGCGGTGTCCCTTGCGGGGGAAGCTCCCGGTGCGTGGGGTAACGGGGAAGTTTGGGACGCTACACCTTGAAGCTGCGTCCCGTCCTGCGCCGCTTGCTGCTCCGGGGACTTTTGAAAATCCGCGTCCTGTTCCCGTTTACTGATACGCTCGGCGGTCTGCTGTGTTTCGTTTACCTCAATAAGCCCGTCGCGGGTCATTTTCTGTGTGATTTTATCGCGGGATTTATATTGCTTCATGGTCTGCACCTCACTTTCCGCTTTCGGAAACTTCCTCCGGCTTCGTCGTCATTACCCTGTAAAGCTCGGTATCTTTCGGGAAGCGGTCTACAAAAGGCAGCACCACATTTCCATAGAAGATAAGCCCCTCGCCCGCTTCGGTGTGGGTAACATACTTCATCTGCTGCGGGGAAATATTAAGCTGCTTTGCAAGGATAGTACGGTCGCCCTGCGCTTGATTGAGCATGAGGACAAAATCGCTGTTCTCAAAGATATTTTCCACCTCGCGGCTTGCCAAAAGGTCTTTGACGTTCTGCGTAATGGCTGTTGGGATACCGCCCCATTTACGGAAACGCTTCCAAATCTCCACGCTGTAAGCGGCGGTCTGTTCCTCTTTTAAGAGCAAGTGAAATTCGTCCATATAGTAGCGGGTCGCCTTTTTCTCTGCCCGGTTTATCGTTACCCTGTTCCATGTCTGGTCTTGCACAATGAGCATACCTAACTTTTTAAGCTGCTTTCCAAGCTGCTTTATATCAAAGCAGACAAGGCGGTTAGAAAGTTCCACGTTGGTTCTGTGGTTGAATACGTTAAGGCTGCCGGAAACATACAGCTCCAATGCCGCCGCGATACGGGCAGCTTCCGGCTCCGGCTGTCTTAACAGCTCGTCGTAAAGGTCGCCCAAGATAGGCATTTTTGCCGGGTCGGGGTCTGCAAGGAACGGGCGGTACACATTTCTTACAGCCCTGTCAATGACGGTCTTATCGACAGGCTGCAAACCCTCCTTGCCTCCGATAACAAGCTCGCAAAGGGAAAGGATAAAATCACTTTTCAGCGCAAGGGGGTTGTCGTCCTCGCTGTAATTAAGGTTTATGTCCATAGGGTTTACATACTGGGGCTTGCCGTCAATGCCCCTGCCCGTAGGGGAAAGACGTATCACTTGCCCATTAAGACGCTGCACAAGGGAAAAATACTCGGCTTCCGGGTCGCAGATGATAATGTCGTCGTCGGTAATGAGGAAAGCATTTGTCATTTCCCTTTTTGCCGCAAAAGATTTTCCGCTTCCCGGCGTTCCCAATATAAGCCCGTTGGGATTTTTGAGCTGCTTTCTGTCGCAGAGTATCATGTTGTTAGAAAGGGCGTTCAAGCCATAGTACAGGGCTTGCCCCGTCTGAAAAAGCTCCTGCGTGATAAAGGGAATGAAAATAGCGGTGCTTGATGTGGTAAGCCCCCGTTGTATCGGGATAAGGTTTTCCCCAATCGGCACACTGGATAAAAGCCCTGCTTCCTGCTGATAGTCAAGGCGTGTCAGGCGGCAGTTGTATTTCTGTGCGATACCCGCCGCAGCGAAAATATCATTTTCCAGTTTCCGCTTCGTGTCTGCCATGTTTACCACAAGGAACGTAAGGAGAAACATTCGCTCGTTGCGGCTCTGTAAGTCCTGCAACAAGTTCTTTGCTTCGCTGCCAAAGGTGGCAAGGTCGGACGGGATTATATCCATGTCATAGCCGCTTCTAACCGCTTTTTTCTGTTCCTCAATCTTCATCTTGTCAAGGTCTGTGATTTTGCGCTTAATGGTCTTGATTGCTTCCGACTGGTCGATACTGCGGATATGTAAATTGACGATTACCCCTGTTTCCAAGTCCAGTATGTCGGCAAGCATACGGTCGTTAAGCTCCGGCGCAAGGATTTCAAGGAAGCTCGCCGCGCCGATTTTCTTCCCCATGCGGAAATATCTGCCCT
>NZ_JAOQKC010000034.1:0-23560 GCF_025567165.1 Laedolimicola ammoniilytica | reverse complement strand
ATTATGCAGGAAAAAGCAAGAAAAAGAAACCCCCACCCCTCAAGAATGAGGGGCAGGGGAGTTGAATAGGCGAAGCCTATTTTTTATGAAGAAGCAGGCCGCCATCGTTCCCAAAATCGGCAGAAAAGAAGGCTTCTTGATTAAGAGATAAGAAATAAGAGAGGAGAAACATCATGTCAGAAAAGAATGTTACCATACGTCTGGAAACGAAAGAAGATTACAGAGCTGTTGAAAATCTGACCCGTGAGGCATTCTGGAATGTTTACCGGCCCGGCTGTATGGAGCACTATGTGCTGCATTGTTATCGGGATGACCCGGCATTTGTGCCGGAGCTGGATTTTGTGATGGAACTGGGCGGTGAGCTGATCGGGCAGGTCATCTATGTGCGGTCGGAGATCGACTGTGACGATGGGCGAACCCTACCGATCATGACCTTCGGCCCCATCGGCATCGCACCCGCATACAAGCGGCAGGGCTACGGAAAGCAGCTGCTCGACTATTCCATGGGAAAAGCCAGGAAAATGGGTGCAGGAGCGCTTGCTATTACCGGCAATATTGACTTTTACGGCAAATCTGGCTTTGTTCCGGCCAAAACCAAGGGCGTGCGTTATGCCGACGACCCGGAGGCGGACTATTTTCTCATCAAAGAACTGAAACCCGGATTTCTGGACGGCGTCTCCGGCACTTACAAAGACCCCGAAGGGTATTTTGTCTGTGAGAAAGATCCGGAGGGCTTTGAGCAGTTTGAAGCCACTTTCCTGGCAAAAGAGAAGCAGAAGCTGCCTGGATAGCTGTGTTAAACAGGAGGAATAACGGATGAACTATCTTCGGATTACAAAAGAAAATATTGATAAGGAACATATCTGCTGCGCCATGTCCGGCAAGCAGAGTGTCGCAAAAAAGGAATGGCTGAGGCAACGCTTTGATGATGGACTTGTTTTTTATCGCAGCGCAGAGCGCGGTAAATGCTTTATCGAATACATACCGGCCGAAAATGCCTGGGTGCCTATTGCGGCAGAGGGTTATCTTTACATGAACTGCCTATGGGTATCCGGTTCCATGAAGGGACACGGATACTCGAACGATCTGTTGGAGACGTGTATCCGTGACGCTAAGGCTCAGGGAAAGAAAGGTCTTTGTATTCTGTGTGCAGAAGGACGGAAGCGGGAATTTCTCGCTGATCCGAAATTTCTTGCTTACAAGGGGTTCCGTGTGGCAGACCTGTCCGACTGCGGAATCAATCTTATGTATCTTCCCATTGAATCGGGTGCACAGCCGCCGCATTTCAAGGAATGCGCGAAACATCCGATGGTTAAGGAAGCAGGCTTTGTTCTTTATTATACCGATCAGTGTCCGTATACCTATTATTGGGTGCCGAGGGTACAGCAGGCGGCGAAGGAACATGGTATCCCGTTCAAGACTATCCATATCACGGACAAAGAATCTGCACAGAATGTACCTGCACCGGTCACGACCTATGCTCTGTTTCGGGACGGTCAGTTTCTGACACAGAGTATTCTGTCAGATAAAAAATTCCTGACGCTGGCTGGTTTGAAAAACTGATTTTACTCCGCAATTTTTTGTGTTGTTTTTGAGTCGCAACATAATGTTATCAAATGAAATGGAGAAAATTTTAATGAAAAAATACGCACTGCTGGATACCGATGGTCTGATTTGCTGAGATGAGTCTGGAATGAGTGCATAAAATCCCAAGCGTAACATCGTGTTTGGGTTCGCTTGATTTTAAAAAGAAACACTTGCAAATTCTGCCACTTTTTTTTAAAATAACCTCAGTGTATTCTATAAAGCTATGAGGAGTCGTTATCATTATGAAAAAAGTTGTAAAATTTGGAGGAAGCTCTCTGGCCAATGCGGAACAGTTTAAGAAGGTAGGAGAGATCATCAGAAGTGAAGAAAGCCGCAGATATGTGGTGCCGTCTGCGCCGGGAAAGCGCTTTAACGGAGACACCAAGGTAACGGATATGCTGTATGCCTGCTATGAGGCTGCGGAAGCAGGGGAAGAGTTTTCCGGAAAGCTTCAGGCTATTAAGGAGCGCTTTGAGGAGATTATAAAGGGGCTTTCTTTGGACCTGTCCCTGGAACGGGAATTTGAGCAGATTGCGGCTGATTTTTCCGCACATGCGGGAAAAGAGTATGCTGCGTCCAGAGGAGAATTCCTGAATGGTAAAGTTATGGCAGCTTATCTGGGATATGAGTTTGTGGATGCGGCAGAAGTGATCCGGTTTGATAAGAATGGAGTTCTGGAGGCAGAAAAGACCAACAAGCTTCTCGGAAAAAGACTGGCAAAATGTGAAAAAGCGGTTATCCCTGGATTTTACGGCGCTGAGGATAGCGGAAAGGTACGAACCTTTTCCAGAGGAGGTTCCGATGTGACCGGTTCGCTGGTAGCCAAGGCGATTATGGCGGATCTGTATGAGAACTGGACCGATGTATCCGGTTTTCTGGTGACCGATCCGAGGATCGTGGAGAATCCGGCTGTGATCGAGACGATTACCTATCGAGAGCTTCGTGAGTTATCTTATATGGGAGCGACGGTTCTTCATGAGGAGGCTATTTTCCCGGTCAGAAAAGAAGGAATCTCCATCAACATCCGCAATACGAACCACCCGGAGGATAAGGGAACCTTTATCGTGGAGAGCACCTGCAGAAAGCCCAAATACACCATCACAGGGATTGCGGGAAAGAAAGGTTTCTGCTCTATTAATATTGAAAAATCCATGATGAACAGTGAAATTGGCTTCGGACGGAAAGTCCTGCAGGTATTTGAAGATCAGGGCATCAGCTTTGAGCATATTCCTTCCGGAATCGACACACTGACCGTCTATGTGCATCAGGATGAATTTGAAGAAAAGGAGCAGCAGGTGATTGCGGGAATTCATCGGGCAGTATCTCCGGATTTCGTGGAAATGGAGTCGGATCTTGCTCTGATTGCCGTAGTAGGACGGGGCATGAAGTCCACCCGGGGAACAGCCGGAAGAATCTTCTCCGCGCTGGCCCATGCCAATGTGAATGTGAAGATGATCGATCAGGGATCCAGTGAGCTGAATATTATCATCGGTGTGGAAAATCGGGATTTTGAGGCTGCAATCAAAGCGATTTATGATATTTTTGTTCTGACCCAGATGTAAGGAAAGAGGGCTGTCGTAGCAGACAGCTCTTTTTGCGTCTTTTCGGTGAGAGACGCAGGCGTTTTAAGATGTGGAAAATATGGATATCGCCATTGACGGAGCCGGATTTTTTCGTCATAATGAGAAGCAGAGCGTGGAATATCAGAGAGAAAAATTCCGGAACAGGAGAGATATCGATGGATTTATTTGATTATATGCGGGAAAATACACAGAAGCAGGAGGCGCCGCTGGCGTCCCGCCTGCGCCCCCGGACCCTGGATGAGATCGTGGGGCAGAAGCATATTCTGGGGAAGGACAAGCTGCTTTACCGGGCCATCCGGGCTGACAAGCTGAGTTCCCTGATTTTCTATGGACCGCCGGGTACCGGCAAGACGACGATTGCGCGGGTCATCGCCAATACAACCCGGGCGGATTTTACCCAGCTGAACGCTACCGTGGCAGGCAAGAAGGATATGGAGGCGGTGGTGAACCGGGCCAAGGATAACCTGGGGATGTATGGCCGCAAAACAATCCTGTTTGTGGACGAGATTCACCGGTTCAACAAGGGGCAGCAGGACTATCTGCTTCCTTTTGTGGAGGACGGCACAGTGATTCTGATTGGGGCGACCACGGAAAACCCGTATTTTGAGGTAAATGGGGCGCTATTGTCCCGCTCGGTCATCTTTGAGCTGAAGCCTCTGGAGAAGGCAGATATTCTGGAGCTGATTCACCGGGCATTGACCGATACGGAGCGGGGAATGGGCTCGTATGGGGCGGATATTACGGAGGACGCGGCGGAATTTCTGGCGGATATTGCGGGGGGCGACGCCCGGTCAGCCCTGAACGCGGTGGAGCTGGGTGTACTGACCACGGAACAGTCCGAAGACGGACGGATTCACCTGACACAGGAAGTGATGGCCGAGTGTATCCAGAAGCGGACGGTCCGCTACGATAAGACTGGCGATAATCACTACGATACCATTTCTGCATTCATCAAGAGCATGCGCGGTTCCGATCCGGACGCGGCGGTCTATTATCTGGCAAAAATGATTTACGCGGGGGAGGATGAGCGGTTCATCGCCCGCAGAATCATGATCTGCGCCTCCGAGGATGTGGGAAACGCGGATCCCATGGCGCTGACGGTGGCCGTCTCAGCGGCACAGGCCGTGGAGCGCATCGGTTTCCCGGAAGCACAGATTATACTGGCCCAGGCGGCTTCCTATGTGGCCTGCGCACCCAAGAGTAATTCGGCGGTGAATGCCATCTCGGCGGCCATGGAGTCGGTGAAGACGAAGCGCACCAGCGTGCCGCCCCATCTGCAGGACGCCCATTATCCGGGCGCGGGCAAGCTGGGACACGGCACAGGCTACAAATATGCCCACGATTACCCGAATCATTATGTGGAGCAGCAGTATCTGCCTGACGAGGTGCTGGGCGAGAAGTTCTATGAGCTGTCGGACAACGGCTATGAGCGGCAGATCAAAGAGCGTTTTCGGAAAATCAAAGGAAATGAATAAGCAGAAAGGAACATCAGGAACGATGTTGAAGGGGCTTATCATGCAGGCTTCCCATACGGAGCTGCTGGAGTATCACTTGACGGCATGCGGTCTGCCGTGGAGAAAACTGGCGCCGGGGAGCGGCGCGGCCATGCTTCAGAAGGCGGCGGAAAGTCTCGGCGCGCCGGAGGAGCTGCTCTGTCTGGTGGAGACGGATGAGGATGAAAGAATTGCCCGGGATGGGGGATTCTTCTGCATCGGTTATCTGAATCCGGGGCGGACGAAAGAGCGTCTTTCCGGCTGTCGGATTCTGCTGGAGGGCTTCGAGGAGATTGACCGGACCTTTCTTGAAGAGGTACATACCAGGGCCCTGGGGCTCCCGGTGACTATCGCGGAGACCGGGCGGCTTCGGATCCGGGAAATGAGCCTTTCGGATCTGCCTGCGCTGAATGCTTTATGTCGGAAGAACGGGTACGATGGGATGGAAGAAGAGGAGGCAAAAGCCTACATCGCGTATATGTACGGCCTGTATCAGTGCGGCATGTGGCTGGTGTTCGAGAAGAAAAGCGGACGGCTTATCGGCCGTTGCGGCTTCGGCGTGGCTGACTATCTGGATTTCACTGAGCTGGATCTGGGATATCTGACGGATGTGGAATACCGAAGACAGGGATATGCGGAGGAAGCCTGTCGGGCTGTGCTGTCCTACGGGGATCAGGTGCTGCAATTTCCACAGATCAGCGCTTATGTGGAGGAAGAGAATACCGCGTCCCGGGCACTTCTCGGAAAGCTCGGCTTTTCCCTGATACAGAGCTTCAGGTGGAAAGGAAAGACTATGCGCCGCTATCTTCGGAGAGCGGAGAGCAGAGAAGAGGTTTGAGATTTGGGAGCAGAGTGGCCGGATAAAATAGGATTAGGAAATTCCTATGGAATCCCCTATTACATAAAAAAGTCCTCCGGGCAGGAGCGCACTGCGGCGGAGAGGTAGTATGTCGCTTAGGCGACCCGCCGCAGGCGGAGAATCCTGCGAAGCAGGATTCTCTTTCATACCTAAAAACGTTGGCAGGGAAACACAAATATGGTAGAATAGCCATAAATGTGAAAACAACTTAATTAGGAAGGAAACGAAAACCTTGTATAATTTATATGAAAAGATAAAAAGCGGAGAAGACGTACGACAGAGCCTGTCTATCATGCGGGGACTTCTGCGGGACAAAAAAGAGGGCCCTGCAGCAGGCCTGTGGCTGGATGAGCAGTTCGAGAAAGAGCCGGAATTCTGGCTGTCCCTGTTAAAATCAGAAGATCCCAAGATTCGAAAAAACGCGGCTCTGGTGCTGGGATTACTGGGCCGTGACGAGTGCCGGGATGCATTACTTAAAGCCTACGAGAAAGAAGATCAGCGCTTTGTAAAAAGCGCCTATCTGCTGGCGCTCCAGGGCTGCGACTGCGAAGAACAGCTGCCGTTCCTGAAAGAGCGCAGACGCCTGCTTCTGGGGGAAAAGCGGACGGCAGAGAACGATAAACACCTGCGGGAAGAGCTGGAAGCCCTGAACGGCCTGATATCCGAATACGAGATCGCGAAGAAACGCCGCTTCATTGGCCTGAAGGAGCCCTCCGAGGTCATATTGACCACCTGGAAAGAATACCGGGAGCTGACCGCCCTGCAGATCACCAGCGGCGAAGTCACCCTGATGGGCTCCGGCATGCGGGTAAAAGACGGTGACCTGAAGGAATTATTCTCCATCCGCACCTGGCGGGAAATGCTGTTCTGCCTGGACATTGACGAAATCTCCCGGGAAAACGCTGCCAAAGAACTGGCAGCCTCCAACCTGCGTGAACTTCTGAAGCGCTATTATGAGGGCGGCGCGCCCTGGCAGTTCCGTATCGAGTGTCGCAGCAAAATGACACTGGAAGAGCGCAGCCGCTACACCAAAAAGCTGGCAGACGGCCTGATGCTGGAGACTGGCGGCACGATGCTGAACGACACCTCAGACTACGAAGTCGAGCTGCGTCTGATCGAGAAAAAGTCCGGCGGTTTCCTGCCGTTACTGAAATTCTCCGGCCTCCCGGATCACCGCTTCGCTTACCGGAAGCACAGCGTAGCCGCATCCATGCAGCCCGCCCTGGCAGCCGTACTGGCAGAACTGTCCAGACCCTACCTGAAAGAAAATGCCCGGGTTCTGGATCCCTTCTGCGGCGTGGGAACCCTGCTCCTGGAGCGCAACTACGCCGTACACGCCGACACCCTTTACGGAATAGATGTCTTCGGCCCGGCCATCAAAGCCGCCCGCGAAAACGCAGCCGCAGCAGGTGTCCCGGCCCATTACATCAACAAAGACATGCGTGACTTCGACCACGAATACAAATTTGATGAAATCATCACCGATATGCCGGGAGAGGGTAAAAACCGCACTGCCCACGATGTGGACTGCCTCTACCGTGCCCTCTTCGAACGTGCCGAAACCCTCCTGAACCCCGGCTCCTACCTCTTCGTCTACGCCCATGATCGCGGCTACGCAAAGCGTTGGGTACGGGAAACAAAGGGACTGAAGCTGGAAAAAGAATGGCGCATCAGCGAAAAAGAAGATGCCTGGTATCTGGTGGTACGGTACGAAGGGTAACAGGAAAAATGTGGAAAAACAAGAAACGAGAACAGACAGAGCATCCGGAATGCGGAACCAGGTGCAGCATCAGAATGCAGGAGATGCTGCTGGCATGCGCATTGCTGGGGATATTGCTGTGTGGGCCTCTTAGAGGCTGCGGGCAGGAAAAAGTGGCAGAGTCAGAAGCCTCAGAGAATAAATTCGAAGCGATAGAACAGGAAAATCCAGATGCCGGAGAACAGATTTCACGTATCGGTCTGATACTGACCAGCCGGGACGATCCGGAGAATGAGAGCGTGGAGGCAGTCTTTCAGGAGCTGGCAGACCGTCTGGGCGCAGAACTCAGCGTCCAGACCCCGGACGTATCTGCCACCGAGGCCGCCGAGACCCGGGAACTGGCCTATCATACCTTCGTACTCTGTGACGTAAACCCCATCGAATACCAGATGCTGGCCGTGAACGAGCTGGTGGCAGAAAATGTGGACGTAATTGCGATTCACGCCAATCACGAGGAAGCGCTGGAGAGCGTGCTTTCGGCGGCCCGGGGCGTGGGAATCCGTGTGATAGCCTTCGGACAGGAGGTGACAGAGGAAAGCCGCGATGGGTATGTAAAGACCGCGGAACAGGCGGCGCTTGAGATAGAATAAGGGGACGAAAAACCGGGAGGGACACCGTAGTGAAAGAAACATTCGCCGGTCCCTCCCGGTTTTTCTGTGTACGACGGCGGGAATAATGCTACTTTGCAATGACATTGTTCCGAACTTTTGTTGACATTGTTCTTTTGTCCAGGGTATAATGTACTTATGATTTTATGCGTGGAGGTATCCCTTATGGCTGAAATGATCTCGGTAAGAGAGGCAGCAATGCGCTGGAATATTACAGAACGGAGAGTTGCGACGCTCTGCAAGAATGGGAGAATCGCCGGTGCGAAAAAGCAGGGCAATCGTTGGCTGATCCCGGTTGATACGCAGAAACCGGCGGATCAGCGGATCAAGACGGGCGCTTTTTGCAAAGCGGAGCGTGCGCCGAAGCTGCCCCTGCCCATCGGCGTGTCCAACTACTGCCTTGCATCGTCGGAATACTACTACATTGATAAGACGATGATGATCAAGGACTTCATTGACGAGCGTCCGATGGTGACGCTGTTCACCCGACCCCGGCGCTTTGGCAAGACGCTGAATATGGATATGCTGCGCACCTACTTTGAAAAGAGCGACAAGGATACTTCCGTCTACTTCCGGGATAAGAAGATCTGGGCCTGCGGGCAGAAATACCGGGATTATCAGGGCAAGTACCCTGTGATCTTCCTGACCTTCAAGGATGTGAAGTTCGATACCTGGGAGGAAACCTTTACGGCTATCCGGGATATTTTCGCAAAGGAAACCCGGCGGCACAAGGAGCTGCTAACCGGCGATAAGTGCGACGAGTACAGCAAAAAGACCTATGAAAAGCTGGCAGACGGTAAGGTCAGTGAGGTCGAGCTGGCTTCGGCACTGCTGGACCTGTCCGCTATGCTGCACAAGCACTATGGCACCGCGCCTATTATCATCATCGACGAGTACGATACTCCTATCCAGCAGGGCTATCAGAAGGACTACTATGACAAGGTCATTCGGTTTATGCGGAACCTGTTTTCCGGAGGATTCAAGGATAATCAGCACCTGTCTTTTGGCTTCCTCACCGGCATTTTGCGGGTGGCCAAAGAGAGTATCTTCAGCGGAATGAATAACCTGTCCATCAACTCCGTGTTGGACAACAAATACAGCGCCTACTTCGGCTTTACCGCCGACGAGATGATGGAGATGGCGGAATACTACGGTGCCGCCGACAAGTTCGATGAAATTTGCCAGTGGTACGACGGCTACCGCTTTGGCAAGACGGAGATTTTCAACCCGTGGTCTGTAGTCAATTACTTCAGCAACGAGTGTGAGCCGAGACCCTTCTGGGTATCCACCGGCAGCAACGATATTATCGGAGAAGTGCTTGCCCAGGCGGACGAAGAGATTTACAACCGTCTGACCTCCCTGGTCAACGGCGAAACCTTCACCACCTTCATCGACACCGGCGTGATCTATCCGCAGATCAAGAGCAATCCCTCCACCATTTACAGCTTCCTGCTGGTGACCGGCTATCTGAAGGCGCTGAAAACCACGCCCTCCTTCAGCGGCGATTTTATGTGCGAGGTCTCTCTGCCCAACCGGGAAATTTCTTTGGTATATAACAAGGAGATTCTGCAGCGGTTGGAAAACCTGATACCGCCGTCCACGGCGATTTCCGTTCAGGAGGCCATCTTCTCCGGCGATAACGCACGTCTGAAAGCGCAGATTCAGACGCTGCTGACCCAGTCGGTCAGCTCCTTCGATACTGCCGGGGAGAATTTCTACCACGGCTTTATGCTGGGGCTGTGTGCCTTGTTGGGTGGCGCTTTCGTAACCTCTAACCGGGAGTCCGGCGACGGGCGCTACGACATTCAGCTGAAGCCCAAGAAAAAGGAACTTCCGGGCATCTTGATCGAGCTGAAAGCGGAGAAGAATTGCAGCGATGAGCAGCTGAAAAAGCTGTCCGAGACGGCCTTGCAGCAGATCAACGATAAGAAATACGAAACCGAGCTGACGACCGCCGGGGTCAGGACGATCTATAAATACGGCGTGGCCTTCAGCGGCAAAAAGGTCGAAGTGGCAGTCGGATAAATTGACACTTTGGACTGCGGACATGACAGCCAGAAAAAGAGGAAGCTATATATTCCACGGGAGTGTCCGGCTTTTCGGGGATTGCTGTCTGGCAGTGGCGGACTTTAGAGTCCGACACAGACAGACGGCTGTCCGAGAAACGTTCGAACACGGTGGAATATAAGCTTCCTCAGTTTCGTCCATTTACTCCAAATTCAAACTATTCTTCATAAAATAAAACGTCAGCCAATAACAAGTCCCGCCCTGCACCAGAGCAATCAAGGCCGAAATAACGGAACTAAGCCAGAAAGCCGTCGTATTAGACCAGCTGGCCGAAAACATATGAGCCGTAAGTGACAGACTAGAAAACAGAGAGGTTCCAGTGGAATAGGTAGTAGCAGTAATTCCAGTCAGAATACCGGTGATCACATTGGAAAGAATCGTAACGCCTACAAAAATGCCGACAGAAGACAAAATCTTATGGGTATGAAAGCTATGTCCAATGGTAATACACATATAGTAAACCAGGATCCCCGCCATTTCTGATAAAATGAAAAGCGGAATCCACACAAGCCCTGCAGCAACCGGAGATACCCCGAAATTGTTCCGAAAACTGATAAACAGAGCAGGTACTTCGTCAAAGATCGCAGAGATCAAATCCTTGTTCAAAAACATGACCAGAATAGAAAGAAGGAGAAGCACCGTATCGATGGCAATCCAGACGGTAGCCACAATCAGCTTTCCCCAGATCTGTTCATGGACAGATACCGGAAGCGTGTGCATCAGATATCCTTCATCTGTGAACAGATTTTTTTGAAATCGCAGGATCGACAGATAAATGGAAGTAATCAGCGCGATGGCGACCAGCGCGATGACATAAAAAATAATCAGAGATGTGTCCGCAAAGGTCATCCATACATTCCCATCGTTAAAGCGTGGCCGGTTCAGCGCCAGCTGAATATAAAAGCGGCCGATAATCGTAATGGCGATGAGCCCCAGATGCAGCGGAATCATCAACCGGTTCACAGTCTTAAATTCGTATTTTATTAATTTTCCTAACATCTGAATACCTCCCTGAATAAAGCGTCCACCGATTTTCCTTCCTGCTCCCGGATGGCGTCCACAGAAGTGTGCAGGCGGATGTGTCCGTTCTGGATGAAAATCACGTCGTCCAACACATTTTCAATATCAGAAATCAGGTGGGTCGAGATCAGGACCGACGCATTTTCACTATAATTGGAAATAATCGTCTGGAGAATATAGTCCCGGGCAGCCGGATCCACGCCGCCGATGGGCTCGTCCAGACAGTACAGGTCGGCGTCGCGGCTCATAACCATGATAAGCTGCACCTTCTCCTTCGTGCCCTTAGACATGGTAGAAAGGCGGGCCGTCGGGTCGATGTCCAGGCGCTGCAGCATGTCCTCCGCGCGATTCCGGCGGAAATCCGTGTAGAAATCGCAGAAAAAGTCGAGAATATCACGGACCTTCATCCAGCTGTTAAAATAAGTACGCTCCGGCAGGTAAGAAACCACCTTTTTAGTCTCCGGACCGGGCTCGACGCCGTTGATATAGATATGACCGGCAGAGGGCGAGAGCAGGCCGTTGATAAGCTTGATCAGGGTTGTCTTGCCGCTGCCGTTGGGACCTAAGAGACCGATGATGCGGCCCCGGGGCAATGTCAGGTTCAGGTTATCCAGGGCGGTTTTGGAACCATATTGCTTGATGAGCCCTGTACAGGTTAAAAGTTCATTCATTTATGCTTCCCCCTTGCTTTCTTCGATCAGCAGCCGGATGCTTTCTTCTTTGGTGAATCCTAAGTGAGACATAGCTTCCAGAAACTGGCGAATTTGCTCGTGGGCCAGCTGCTGCTTCAGATGTTTCATGATGTGGGTGTCCTCGGTGATATATCTGCCGCTGGTGCGCTGGGCGTAGACCAGGCCGCTGCGTTCCAGTTCACTCAGAGCTTTCTGCATGGTGTTCGGATTGACGGCGGCTTCCGCGGCCAGTTCCCGTACAGAGGGGAGCTTCTGGCCGGGCTTGTAGATGCCGGCGATAATTTTGGATTTTATGATATCCTCCAGCTGCAGATAGATGGGCCGGGCATCATCAAGGCTCCATGACATGGAATCACGCTCCTTTCCTAAATTCGTGCATGTTCTCAGCACATCCAGGGATCCCCGTAGGGGGTTTCCTAAATTCGTGCATGTTCTCAGCACATCCAGGGATCCCCGTAGGGTGTTCCTGTAGAAAAATAAATTGTATTACTTAATTAATACAATAATGTACGGAAAACGAGATGTCAAGGGAGAAAGGAGAATATTCAGAAAGTCTTAATAATTTGAAAACAAGCAGTCGGGGGACGGAGCCGATGCGCATAAACGTGCAGGTTTTGCGTATGCTGCTCTCCCGGCCTTGGCTGTAATGGAAATTCCCTTGACGAATCCCGGAAAAGCCGATAAAATATGGATTACATGCGCGTAACAAAAGAAACGGTTTTTGGATATACAGGGAGAAATTTATGAGTATTTTAAATGTAGAGCACTTAACCCATGGCTTCGGCGACCGGGCCATTTTCACAGACGTGTCCTTCCGGCTTCTGAAGGGCGAGCACATCGGCCTGGTGGGAGCCAACGGCGAGGGAAAATCCACCTTTATGAGTATCGTGACCGGCAAGCTGATGCCCGACGAGGGCAAGGTGGAATGGGCAAAAAATGTCCATGCGGGTTATCTGGATCAGCATGCGGTGCTGGAAAAAGGCATGACCATCGGCCAGGTGCTGAAATCGGCCTTCGATCCGTTACTGAAAAAAGAAGAGCGGATGAACGAGATCTGCGATATGCTGGGCGACGCCGGGGACGATATGGACGCCCTGATGGAGGAGCTGGGAACCATTCAGGACGAGCTGACTCTGCACGATTTTTACACCATTGATGCGAAGGTGGACGAGGTAGCCCGGGCGCTGGGACTTCTGGATCTGGGGCTTGACCGGGACGTAACGGATTTAAGCGGCGGCCAGAGGACCAAAGTGCTGCTGGCAAAGCTGCTGCTGGAAAAGCCGGATATTCTGCTTTTGGACGAGCCGACCAACTATCTGGACGAGGAGCATATCGGCTGGCTGAAACGCTATCTTCTGGATTATGAAAACGCGTTTATTCTGATTTCCCATGACGTGCCGTTTATGAACGAAGTGGTCAACATCGTTTACCATATGGAAAATCAGGAGCTGAACCGCTATGTGGGCGATTACGACCATTTTCAGGAGGTCTATGCAGTCAAAAAAGCGCAGCTGGAGGCCGCTTACCGCCGCCAACAGCAGGAAATCAGCGAGCTGAAGGATTTTGTGGCCCGCAATAAGGCCCGGGTTTCCACCCGCAATATGGCTATGTCCCGCCAGAAGAAGCTTGATAAAATGGACGTTATCGAGCTGGCAGCGGAAAAGCCGAAGCCGGAATTCAATTTCCGCTATGGACGTACGCCCGGCAAAATGCTTTTTGAAACAAAGGAGCTGGTCATCGGTTATACGGAACCCCTGTCCAAACCGCTGAATTTCAGCATGGAGCGCGGACAGAAGATAGCGCTGGTGGGTACCAATGGTATCGGTAAAACTACGCTTCTGAAAAGTATTCTGGGCCTGATTCCTTCCCTGTCCGGCAGCTGTGAGCTGGGGGAAAATCTGCAGCTGGGCTATTTTGAGCAGGAAGTGAAGGGCGATAATAAGACCACCTGTATTGACGAGATATGGAATGAATTCCCGTCTTATAATCAGCAGGAAATACGTGCCGCCCTGGCAAAATGCGGCCTGACTACCAAGCATATCGAAAGCCAGGTGCGTGTCTTAAGCGGTGGTGAGCAGGCAAAGGTCCGTCTCTGTAAGCTCATTAACCGGGATACGAATTTCCTTCTTCTGGACGAGCCTACGAACCACCTGGATGTGGACGCCAAGGAGGAGCTGAAGCGGGCGCTGAAGGAGTATAAAGGAAGTATTTTGCTGATTTGCCACGAACCGGAATTCTATCAGGATGTGGTGGGAGAAGTGTGGGACATGAGTAAGTGGACCACGAAAGCACTGTAAATAGAATATAGATATCATACAAAATAGGAATCTTTCGGAAAATGGGTAGAATTTTCTGGAAGATTCCTATTTACATATATAGGGGAATATGGTAATGTTAAATAAATAGGGTAGGTAAAAACATAAACAAGGAAGACAATAAAAAAGAAACTGTTTCCAGTTCCTTTTTATCCTGCACCATGCAGGGTCTCAAAAGACGGATTCGGATAAACCTTATTTGCACTCGTCTTGTAAGTATTTATATTGTAACACAGTTTTGAAGAGAAAAGCAATAGAAGATTGAAAATAGAAAGAATTGAAAAAATAGGGGGAAGAGGATATGACATACTATTTAGGCTTAGACATGGGAACCAGTTCAGTAGGATGGGCGGTTACGGATGAGAATTATAACCTAATTCATAGGCATAGAAAAGACTTATGGGGAATCCGAGAATTTGAAGAGGCTAAAACAGCAGTCGAACGCAGAACGCAGCGAATCAGCCGTAGACGCAGACAGCGTGAGGTAGCACGCATTGGACTTCTGAAGGATTATTTTCATGATGAAATTCAAAAGGTGGATCCGAATTTTTATCAGAGGTTGGATAATAGTAAGTATTTTCCGGAAGATAAAGAAGAGGTTGTAAAGGGAAAGAACGGAATCTTTGCGGACGAAAATTATACGGACAGAGATTATTTTGCAGAATATCCGACAATATTCCATTTGCGCCGGGAATTGTTGAACTCAAAAGAACCTCATGATGTGCGTCTGCTCTATCTGGCATTACTGAATATGTATAAACACAGAGGTCATTTTCTGAATACTACTCTTGGAACAGATGGGGAAAACCGAAAACTATCAGATGTATACAGAGATTTTGTGGTAAAAACAGAAGAGGTACTTGGACTTACATTTCCACAAGAGACTGACAATGGAAAGATGCAGGAAATTATGTGCAGCAGGGAATTCTCCAGAAAAAGAAAGGCAGAACTGCTGTGCGCTTTACTGGAAATTGATAAAAAGCAGAAACAGCAGGTAGCGCTGATAGAATGTGTTCTGGGTCTGGATAAGAGCGTAAAACAGATGTATGGGACTGCGGTCCCTGACGATTTTGATAAGAGTGTGAAAGTAAACTTTTCAGACAGCAGTTTTGAGGAAAAAGTGTCGGAAGTTGAGGAACTTCTGGACGAGGAAAAATATGAATTGATTCTTTGCATGAAAGAGCTTTATGATACGGCAGTGCTGAATCAGATCATGGGGGATTGTAATTATCTTTCAGAGGCCAGAGTCCAGGAATATGAAAAGCATAAAGAGGATTTGAAGCTATTAAAAAGAACTGTAAAAAAATACGGAACAGCAGAGGAGTATCAATTCCTGTTCCGAAGCAGTGAAAAGGCTTCTTACAACGCTTATGTGCATTCTGTGAATTCGGGCGAAAAGATACGCCGGAATATGGATGGACGGAGTCGGGATGATTTGTACACCGTGCTTAAAAAAATGCTGAAAAACTATCCGCAGGAAGACGCAGACTGTAAATACATTTTAGAAGAAATAGAAAAAGAACAGTTTTTGCCAAAGCAGCTTGTTTCAGATAACGGCGTCATTCCCAATCAGATCCATTACAAGGAAATGAAAAAAATTCTGGAAAATGCGGAGCAGTATTTGCATTTTTTACGGGAAAAAGATGAATCCGGATATACGGTAGCGGAACGCATTTTAAAATTATTCGCATTTCAGATTCCTTATTATATAGGGCCCACTTCCGAAAAAAGTGGAAAGAATGGTGGGAACGGCTGGGTTGTGCGGAAAGAACAGGGCCAGGTTCTGCCTTGGAATATAGAAGAAAAGATTGACATGAAAGCAACTTCTGAGACATTTATTTCCCGTATGGTACGCCGCTGTACTTATCTGAGCGATGAAATGGTGCTTCCGAAAGCGTCTTTGGAGTATGAAAGCTTTTGTGTCCTGAACGAACTGAATAATCTGCGAATCAGAGGGGTAAAACTACCGATAACTGTGAAACAGGACATTTATAAAGACCTGTTTGAACGGGGAAAACGGGTGACCAGAAAACAGATTGTAAATTATCTGAAGGGAGTTGGAATTTTACAGGAAGGAGAAGAAGACGAACTTACAGGAATGATGGATACGTTTAACAGTTCGTTAGCTTCTTATGGCAAATTTAAAAGCATTTTGGGTGAAAAAATACAGGAAGATTCCTGCAAAAGGATGGTGGAGCAGATTATTTTCTGGTGTACCATTTATGGGGATGCAAAGAAGTTTTTGAAAGAGCAGTTAGAAGAAAAATATGGAGATGTCCTCACCAGGGAACAGATAAAGAGAATTCTTGGATTCAAATTAAAAGACTGGGGAAACCTGTCAAAAAAGTTTCTGGAATTAAATGGTTGCGATCGAAATACAGGGGAAGTTATGTCTCTGATTCGCATGTTATGGGAATCAGATGACAATCTGATGGAACTGTTGAAAGACAGTAGTTATACTTATAGAGCAGAATTGGAGGAACAACAGGAGAAACTGACAAAAACTTTGACTGAAATTTGCCCGGAAGATCTGGAAGGCTATTATTTCTCTGCTCCGGTGAAACGGATGATTTGGCAGACACTTCTCATTTTAAAAGAGGTAGAAAAAGTAATGGGTGAGCCGCCCAAACGTGTCTTTGTCGAGATGACCAGGGAGCATGACGAACGGCGGGAAATGAAGGATTCCAGAGGAAAGAAGTTTCAGGAACTGTATAAGAATATTAAGGATGAGGAACATAATTGGAAAGCGGAAATCGAGGATGCAGAGAAGGATGGCAGGATACGGAGTAAAAAGATGTATCTGTATCTGACACAGCGCGGCCGGTGTATGTACACAGGAAATCCCATCGATTTGGAAGAATTGTTTACCACAAAATATGATATTGATCATATTTATCCCAGACATTTTGTAAAAGATGATAATCTGGATAATAACCTGGTCTTAGTGGAAAAAGAAAAGAACGCCCATAAAAGCGATCAATATCCGTTAGGAGATGACATTTACACGGGGCGTCTGTCTTGGTGGAAAGAATTACATAGGGAAAAATTAATTAATGACGAAAAATATAAACGCCTGACTGGCCGGGCGCCTTTTAGTGATGAACAGAAAGCTGGGTTTATCGCGAGACAACTGGTGGAAACCAGTCAGGGAACAAAAGGTGTAGCTTCAATATTGAAAGAGGTACTACCGGAAACAACCACCATTGTTTACGCAAAGGCACGAAATGTTTCTGATTTTCGAAATACGAATGAACTGTTGAAAGCAAGAAGTGTAAATGATTTTCATCACGCCCAGGATGCGTATTTAAATATTGTGGTAGGAAATGTGTATTATGTGAAGTTTACAAACAATCCATTGAATTTTGTCAGAAGTGGGGAGGGGTATAACCTGGACGGTGTTTTTCGCAAAAATGTGATACGTGGACAGGAAAATGCATGGATCGTGAAACCGGAAAAAGGCGAAAAAATGACATTAGAAACCGTGAAAAGAGTGATGGCAAAGAATACGCCGCTTTTAACCAGGCTAAGTTTTGAAGGAAGAGGAGGACTGGCAAATCAAACCTTATACAGTGCAAAAGAAGCGGCGGGTGAGGGGTATGTGCCGCTGAAAAGTTCCGATAGCAGATTGCAGGATGTAACAAAGTATGGTGGATTTACCAGCGTAACAACGGCATATTTTATTCTGGTAGAGCATGATATGAAGAAAAAACGGGTGCGGACGATAGAAAGTGTACCGATTCTCTGGAAGGAACGGATAGAAAAAGAATCGGGACAATTGGAAATCTATTGTAGGGAGGCTCTGGGATTGGTGAATCCGGACATTCGGGTAAGAAAAATTTTGATTCAGTCGCTGGTGAAAAAGGATGGATTTTATATGCATCTTTCGGGAAAAACGGGGAATCGCTTTATTATGCGTAATGCGGTAGAACTGTGTTTAAAACAGGAATGGATCAATTATAGCAAAAAACTGGAAAAAGAAGGATGTGATGAGTCTATAACAAAAGAGAAAAATGAAGAATTATATGAGATTTTGAAAGAAAAGCATATAAATGGAATTTATCGGAAACGGCCGAATCCGATGGGTGAGAAATTGCATATAAGACAGGAAACGTTTAGGATGCTGACATTGGAAGAACAGAAAAAAGTATTATTGTCATTATTAAACCTTACGAAAATAGGACCTGTAGAAGCAAATTTGGAATTAATTGGGGAGTCAGCACATACTGGCAAAATGCTCATAAGTAAAAATATTACGGAGGTAAAAGAGTTTTATCTGATTCATCAGTCTGTGACAGGCATTTACGAAAAGCAGGTCAACCTGCTGACGGTATGAGTTGGCGCACAGTAGTCGTGTCAAGCAGTGCAAAGCTGGATTATCAGTTGGGATATCTAGTTGTGAGAAAAGACACCACGGTAAAAGTACATATCAGCGAGATATCCCTGCTCATGATAGAGTCTACGGCGGTTTCTTTGACAGCGGCTCTTTTAAACGAACTGACGAAAAAGAAAATTAAAGTTATTTTCTGCGATGAAAAAAGAAATCCGTCCTCAGAACTGGTGTCCTATTATGGAAGTCATGATACCAGTGCGAAAGTGCGGGATCAAATCCAATGGAGCGAGCAGAAAAAGGCGGTGATTTGGACAGAGATTGTGACAGAAAAAATACGGAAGCAAGCCGCAGTGTTACGGGAATACGGACGTGATGAGGCAAATTTGCTGGAACAGTATATCGGTGAAATGGAGTATGGGGACGCAACCAATCGGGAAGGACATGCAGCTAAGGTTTACTTTAATGCGTTGTTTGGCATGAGTTTTACAAGGACACAGGAAAATAGTATCAACGCAGCGTTAAATTATGGATATGGAGTTGTTCTGTCTATGTTCAATCGGGAGATTGTTATGAATGGATATCTGACACAGCTTGGTCTATTTCATAATAATATGTTTAATCCGTTCAATCTGGGTTCGGATTTGATGGAACCATTTCGGATTCTGGTTGACAGACAGGCGAAAAAATATTTGCCTGAAAAATTTGAGCCAGAGGAAAAACGTGTGATGTTGCAAATTCTTCAACAGGAGGTTTTGATAGGAGGTAGAAAAGAGTATGTGAACAACGCTATAAAAATTTATTGTAAAAGTGTGTTTGACGCCCTAAGTGCCAATGATGTTTCATTAGTTAAATTTTATCAATATGAGCTATAGATATATGAGAATTCTGGTCTTTTTTGATTTGCCGGTGACAACGGAGAGCGAACGCCGAATTTACCGTACCTTTCGGAAATATCTGATTAAAAATGGATTTTTGATGTTGCAGGAGTCCGTCTATTGTAAGCTTGCGCAGAATGCAACAGTCGGTGATGGAATAATAGAAAGTATACGAAAAAATAAGCCTGCATCTGGTTTAGTACAGGTTTTAAAGGTCACGGAAAAACAGTACGCAAAAATGGAATATCTGGTAGGCGAATGTAAATCTGAGGTATTGAATACAGATGAGAGGCTGGTGATTCTGTGAAGCTGGTACATGCGGAATATGGGATAGAAATAGAATTGAAGGAAAATCAGATTTCAGTGCTGGTGGTAGAATCACCGGAGAAGCTTTCGGAACTGATACAGGAGCTTTATCTGTCCAGACAGGGAGGAGAGGGAAAGTTCCTGCTTTCGGAAGCAGACAAATTGCTGAATATGGGAAAATTCCTGGAGCTTGTGGTGAATCCGTTTGCTATTGATGTAAATGAAAAACGGATTGTGCAAAAGCTATATCAGGAAATTGAGAGTCAGGTACAGGAACAACTGGTTCTGGAAACAGCGGAAATTCACAGCCGATTAATTTCTTATCTGGAAGAAATAGCAGGAAAAGTTACATATCCAGTGATATTTGATTTGGAACAAAATGTGCTGGGACTGATGAAAACTTATAATGTCAGGCTGGAGACGGAAAGCATTACAATGCTGGAAAAACTGGTAGAGTATTTTAGATTGCTGCATCAGTTATGCAGGGTAGAAGTTATCGTTTGCGTTAATTTGAAGAGTTATCTGTCAGAAGTGGAATTGCGTCAGCTCTATGAGACGGTATTTTATGAAAAAATAGCATTGATTTTATTGGAAAATGTACAGAGAGAGAAAGTAGATGGAGAAAGAATTTGTATTATGGACAGGGATTGGTGTATAATCGATCTTGAATAAGTCTACAGCATATGTCAATGTGTAAAACTCGGTGAGAATCAAAAAGATTTGAGAGGATGTAGATAAACCATTTTACTCGTCTTGTAAGTAGATGCTTGATTATGGAAAGAATAGATGAGCGGAGAGTGAAATGTTAAAAGGTAGAATTTTATATCATGGAAGCCAGGAAATAGTGGAATTTCCGGAGATTCGGATTCCAAGATATCATAAAGATTTTTATTATGGATTTTATTGTACCATTTATCCGGCCCAGGCTATACGGTGGGCTACGCGGTACAATGGCGTTGGATATTTAAATGAGTATGAATACACACCAGATGATAGTTTGAAAGTAAAAATATTTTCAGAAATGACAGAAGAATGGTTGGATTTTATTGTAGCGTGCAGGACGGGAAAATCGCATGATTACGACATTGTAGAAGGTCCGATGGCAGATGATACGATTTTCAATTATGTTCAAAACTTTGTGGATGGAAAAATCAGTAGAGAAGCATTTTGGGCTTTAGCCAAATTTAAGAAGCCCACGCATCAGATTAGTTTTCATACAGCAAGAGCATTGGAAACGCTAAAGTTTTTGAGAGGAAGTGAAGTGAAAAATGAAGAATGACAGTGCTTTATTTTACACGTGTAGTTTGATAGAATTTATTGGAAGAAAGCAGAAGCTGCGTCGTTCAGAAGTTGTAAGTTCCCTTGGAAATGCAACCATAAAAAGAATATATGATTACGCAGATATTTTTCATTGTGAACCGATAGAAAAAGTGGCAGACGAATTTATCCATGATAGCAATATTCCTCTTGGTTCCTTTGATAATGTCGCTGCATGTAAATATGAAGTGCCAGATTATTGGACGATTGGTGAAGTTTATGAACGTTTAATAGAGGATACGTTTAGTGAGACAGAAGGGGATATTGTGGAAAAAATAAAAAAAGTGTATATATCCTGGATAGATGAAACAATTTCAAATTATAATTCGGATTTTTATTACCAATCACGGGATTATATTAAGGAATGCTACAAAGAAGGAAAAGTTTGTGCCTGAAACAGATAAGCTCATTTACCGATATAGGGGAGGTGTTTGAGAGTCTTGTAAGTAAGGCAACGATTTTGCTTTTCCCAGAAGGAAATTGTTACTTTGAATATACTTGCAGCATATGTCAGTATGTGAAACTCGGTGAGAATCTTAAAAAGATGAACTTTGAGGTTTGAGAGCCTTGTAAGTGAAGAAGTAACCGAAACCAGCCCAGATATCCGGCCAGCACTGCACCAGTTTGAGAGCCTTGTAAGTGAAGAAGTAACCGAAACGAGCTGTCCCGCAGCGACTTCTATCTGTCCGTTTGAGAGCCTTGTAAGTGAAGAAGTAACCGAAACGCTTGTGGAGCTGCCTGCCCAGGTCTTAACGTTTGAGAGCCTTGTAAGTGAAGAAGTAACCGAAACTGTGATCGTCTGCGAATATCTGCCGTAATAGTTTGAGAGCCTTGTAAGTGAAGAAGTAACCGAAACTGAAAAAAGTTGGTACCGCAGACATTACGCGTTTGAGAGCCTTGTAAGTGAAGAAGTAACCGAAACCTCTACGAGGGAAAAGGCATGGTAGGAACAGTTTGAGAGCCTTGTAAGTGAAGAAGTAACCGAAACGGTGTGAAAAGCCGGAGGAGAAAAGAAGATGTTTGAGAGCCTTGTAAGTGAAGAAGTAACCGAAACTCCTGCTGTAATTGGCTTTTGCGCATTTTCGTTTGAGAGCCTTGTAAGTGAAGAAGTAACCGAAACTATTGCACCGGAGAAAAAACGTCTAGTACAGTTTGAGAGCCTTGTAAGTGAAGAAGTAACCGAAACAGGAGTATATTTTAGAGAATGTGATTTTGGGTTTGAGAGCCTTGTAAGTGAAGAAGTAACCGAAACATGTAAAACTTCCTAGAAAAAAAGAAGAACGTTTGAGAGCCTTGTAAGTGAAGAAGTAACCGAAACCTTGCGCATATGGTTATATCTGCCGTAAATGTTTGAGAGCCTTGTAAGTGAAGAAGTAACCGAAACTTGTTCTCCGCTTTTATAAAATGATGCACTGTTTGAGAGCCTTGTAAGTGAAGAAGTAACCGAAACTGGAGTAAGTCGCACAACGACGACCCGACGGTTTGAGAGCCTTGTAAGTGAAGAAGTAACCGAAACAGTTTTCGTACGACAGCTTGGAGGCCGTAAGTTTGAGAGCCTTGTAAGTGAAGAAGTAACCGAAACTTTTAAATAATGGAATCGGTCTCTCGAATAGTTTGAGAGCCTTGTAAGTGAAGAAGTAACCGAAACGGATATGCAGGTGCTACGATACGGTTACGCGTTTGAGAGCCTTGTAAGTGAAGAAGTAACCGAAACGTTTCGGGTTGCTCCGGCTCTGGGTCTTTCGTTTGAGAGCCTTGCAAGTGAAGAAGTAACCGAAACGGATATGCAGGTGCTACGATACGGTTACGCGTTTGAGAGCCTTGTAAGTGAAGAAGTAACCGAAACACCGGAGCGGGAGGTGTCCGGAAGGATTCTGTTTGAGAGCCTTGTAAGTGAAGAAGTAACCGAAACACGATGCGTGTGCTATATTGTGAATGTGCAGTTTGAGAGTCTTGTAAGTGAAGAAGTAACCGAAACTAATTATTCTCATACCCCCGCAGAAACTCCGTTTGAGAGTCTTGTAAGTGAAGAAGTAACCGAAACTTACCACGTTTAGACGATGCTTCACCTTTGGTTTGAGAGTCTTGTAAGTGAAGAAGTAACCGAAACGGGCGGATATTGGTACTGGGACGCCGAGAAGTTTGAGAGTCTTGTAAGTGAAGAAGTAACCGAAACGATGACGGAGCAAAGGCAGAAGGAGCGATAGTTTGAGAGTCTTGTAAGTGAAGAAATAACCGAAACATTGGATTTGTGGCGATAGGACAGGCCGGGGTTTGAGAGTCTTGTAAGTGAAGAAGTAACCGAAACTGTTGTAATGCAAAAAGTTATCGCTTTTGCGTTTGAGAGTCTTGTAAGTGAAGAAGTAACCGAAACAGAATACCTATGTAGACATCAATCCAAAGAGTTTGAGAGTCTTGTAAGTAAAGAAGTAACCGAAACGAAGATTATATATTCAGATATTACCTATGAGTTTGAGAGTCTTGTAAGTAAAGAAATAGAAAATAAGAAAAAACATCGATCACTCAATAATATGTATCCTCTTTACTGGATAAACAGTAAGGCGGGTATATATCAAAATGATCGATGTTTTTTAGTAAACGTCAAATCTTGCGTCTTGACGAATTAGTTTTTATGCCACACTTTAAATAACATGAAAAAAACGTAAGCGTCCAATAAGAGGGTGTATCGAAATTTCTGGCTGTTGCATGTAAACTATTGATTAGAGTTTTGGGAGTTGACTCTAAAAAC
>NZ_JAOQKC010000033.1:0-28845 GCF_025567165.1 Laedolimicola ammoniilytica | reverse complement strand
ACTGTCTTAAAAATGCGACCTGGTTTTGTAAATCATCTTTTTGGTTTCTCGTAGACACTCTCGCATAAATAACTACTTGGCGCTGGTCATTTTCGGTATTTATGCCTTTAAATTGAAGATACTGGTCGTAAGTGTAATAACGCCTATCCGTTGGAGTTCGATTCGCTTTTAGAGTTCCTTCCCTATCCCAGCGTTGCAATGTCTTAACAGACACGCCTAACAATTCAGCAAAATCTTTTGGCTTGTAATTTGTGATATTTGGTGTGTTCATAATAGCTTACTCCTTCGAGTATATTTAAACACATTCAATCACATTTGTCTATTACTTTAATTTCTTAACATTTTCTCCTGTAACGGTATGGCGGAGTCCGCCGATACTCTATTATAGGATAGAAAATCCGGGCATGTCAAGGAAGCCTGGCCAGGTAATCGGCGAAAAGGGCGATGCATTCCCGCGGATAGGGCTGAGAATGCTGCCAGAGCGGCGGAAGTCCGAGGGAGCGGAAGAAGTCGGCAGGAGTATGCCGGTAAAGAACGTCCCGGATGGTGCGGATATCCCGCTCCACACTGGAGCAGGAGACCTGATGCAGGGCGGCTACGGGAAGATAGATGTCTCTGCGCATATTGTGAAGGCGGGCCGGATCCTTGGCGGCCAGCCAGACGGCGTCCGCGAAGTATTCGTAGCCAAGATACTGAGAGTGCAGGCCGGCGGATTGCAGCAGCTTGTATAATTCGGTTCTTTTCATAAGATAGCCCTCCTCTGTATATTAAATAATGAAAGAATACGAATAAAAATGGAAAAACCAGACAAAATAAGAGATGGGAAAAAGCGCGGATTTTGGGAAAATCTGCAATTGCCATTTAAAGGCGGATGGTATATAATAAATTAACTATATAGTAAAGGTAGAGGAGAAATTATGAATCTGGAAAAGTTTGTGGAGCAGAATGCGCCCAGGAACCGCATCGCCCTGCTGGTGATTGTGGATATCTTTCTGATTACCCTGTCCGGCTTTCTGTCCCTATATGTAAGGTATGATTTCAGCTTCAGCAAGATGGACATGCAGTACGTGGATTACGAGATTCAGTACCTGCCCATCGAGCTTGCAGTGACCCTGTTACTGTTTGTATTATTCAAATTGTATCGAAGCGTATGGCGTTTTGCCAGCTCAGCGGAGCTCCTGAACGTCATCGGAGCCTGCTCAGTCAGCATCATTCTGCAGATCGTGGGAATGGGAATCCTGGGAATGCGGATGCCGGTCAGCTATTATCTGATGAAATACATGTTCCTGATCGTGGGCGTGGGCGCGCTGCGCTTTACCTACCGCATCTTACGGATGCTGCAGGAACGCCGCAATGTGGACACCAAGGGAAAATGCAAGAACACCATGATCGTAGGCGGCGGCGAGGCCGGAGCCATGATCATCAAGGAGTTCCAGAACAGCCGTTTTCTGAATCAGAAAATCAGCTGCGTCATCGACGACAATCCCTCCAAGCAGGGCAAGTACCTGCGCGGTATCAAGATTGCCGGAGGCCGTGAGGATATCCACCGCTTGGTGCGGGAAATGAATATCGACGAGATTATTGTAGCCATGCCCTCCGCGCCCCAGTCCGAGACCAAAGAAATCCTGAATATCTGTAAGGACACCGGCTGCGAGCTGAAGGTGCTGCCGGGTCTCTATCAGATGATCAAAGGCGAGGTCAGTATCTCCAAGCTCCGTAAAGTAGAGATCGAGGATCTGCTGGGCCGGGAGCCCATCCGGATTCAGCTGGACGCCATCATGGGCTATGTGTCCGGCAAGACCGTGCTGATTACCGGCGGCGGCGGATCCATCGGAAGCGAGCTGTGCCGTCAGGTGGCAGCGCATACCCCCAAGCGCCTGATCATCGTAGATATCTATGAAAATAACGCCTATGATATTCAGCAGGAGCTGAAGCGGAATTATCCGGAGCTGGATCTGGTGGTTCTGATCGCTTCCGTGCGAAATGAACACCGCATCAACAGCATTTTTGAAAAATACCGTCCTGATATCGTATACCACGCGGCGGCGCACAAGCATGTCCCGCTTATGGAGGACAGCCCCAACGAGGCCATCAAAAACAATGTATTCGGCACCTACAAGACGGCCATGGCGGCGGACAAGTACGGCGTCAAGCGCTTCGTACTGATTTCCACGGACAAAGCCGTGAATCCCACCAACGTCATGGGCGCGTCCAAGCGTATGTGTGAGATGATCATTCAGATGATGAACCATCATTCCCAGACAGATTACGTGGCGGTGCGTTTCGGCAACGTGCTGGGCAGCAACGGAAGCGTCATCCCGCTGTTCAAGAAGCAGATCGAGAAGGGCGGTCCGGTGACCGTCACCCATCCGGATATCATCCGTTATTTTATGACGATTCCCGAGGCAGTATCCCTGGTGCTGCAGGCCGGAGCCCTGGCCAGAGGCGGAGAGATCTTCGTCCTGGATATGGGAGAGCCTGTGAAGATTCTGGATCTGGCGGAGAACCTGATCCGCCTGTCCGGCTACAAGCCCTATGAAGATATCGACATCGAATTTACTGGCCTGCGTCCCGGCGAGAAGCTGTATGAGGAGCTTCTGATGAGCGAAGAGGGTCTGCAGGAGACAGAAAATAAACTGATACATATCGGAAAACCCATCGAATTTGACGAAGAAAAGTTCAAGGATCAGCTGAAGGTGCTGTACGAGACTGCTTATGAGGACTACGATGGAATCAAAAAGATGGTACAGGAGATTGTGCCGACTTACACCATAAAAGGATAAGAGAAAGCAGGAGGAAAGGATCTATGAACGAGTATCAGGAGACCTATGAGAAGGAAATCAGCCTGATCGAGCTTATGTTTTACTGCCTGAAAAAATGGCGCTGGATCGTGACGGCCATGCTGGTGATGGCGGTTCTGGCCGGCGGTTACAAGTACCGTGCCACTGTGAAGGACAACGCAGCCAAGCGGGAAGCAGAGCTGAACAGCGACATCAAGGGAGAGAACCAGAAGAAAGAGGTCGTGACCAACCCGAATATTGAGTACTACGAGTTAGCGATTGATAACACCCAGCAGAATCTGGATACCATGAAGGATTACATTGATAACTCCGTGATCATGAATCTGGATGCTTATCATCTGAACACGGGCATTTTAAGCTTCTATATCCATGCCGACAATGCCAATGACGCTATGCTGGGCAATCTGATGGCGGCTTATAAGACCTTCGCTACCGACGGCAGACTGGCAGAAGCGCTGCAGGCTGCAGGAAGCAAGATGGAGACATCCGAGGTTCAGTACCTGATTAAGTTCGATACAGAGGAGCTTTCCGCTACCGAGCAGAACGCGAACGAAGACGCGACTTCTACAGTCCTGATTGCAGGTAATCAGAAGAAGCCGACCGTATTCCAGGTGCAGATTACCGCGGAAAATGAGAAAAAATGCAAGACATACATCGAAGCGGCTGAGAAGGCATTTAATGAGTATTCTCAGGAGCTGCAGGGAAAAATCAGCGCCCATGAGCTGGAGCTACTTTCCACAGCTCAGACTGAGCGGATCGACAGAGATATCGAGTCCTATCAGACGAATGTCCTGTACAACTATAATAACCAGTTCTCCAGTCTGAAGACCATGCAGTCCGACCTGAAGACCCTGAAGGAGCAGGAGGGCGAGACCATCGTGATAGGCAATGAAGTAGCCTATGCCAGCCCGGCGACCGCAGCTGTGAAGTACGCCATCGTAGGCCTGGTACTGGGCGCATTCCTGGCTGCCTTCGTGCTGGTAGTCATCTTCCTGATGAGCGGCAGACTGGAAAGCACCGACGGCTTCCGCGAGGAGTACGGCATGCCGCTGCTGGGGCAGGTGACAAAGCAGGATGGCAAGAAGCGGATCTTCGGCTTCATCGACAAGTGGCTGGTTCGTCTTCAGGAGGGCGCTTACGCCGACATCACCTACGAGGAGCAGGTGAAGATTGCGGCAGCCAACTTAAAGGCGGCAGCCAAAGAGGGAGACTTGAAAAAGATCATGCTTGCTGGTACAATAGCGAAGGAAGAGGCTGAGGCCTTCCGGGCAGAGTTCGCGAAGGAGCTGGATGGCATCACTCTCTCCGGTTACGAACGCATCGTCTTCCAGGCGTCCGCTCTGGAGGAGTTGGACAGCTACGATGGAGTCCTGTTCCTGGAGAAGCAGGGTACTTCCTATAGCAAGATGATTAAGAAAGAGCGCACCCTGGCGGCAGACAGAGACGTCAAGGTATTGGGCGCCGTAGTACTGTAACTGAAAGTACGAATTCCGTAGATAAATCGGGTTCCGTTCCTGCCCATCTGCTAGACAGGCAGGCGGAGCCCATCTAAATAAGTTATAAATTAACTATAGAATATTTAATAGGCTTATATCCGGAATCGTCGCTTTGCCGCGTTCCGGGGAGAGCCGTCATATTCCTGAATGAATCCGGGCTGCCACGCGGAATGGCGAAGCACGCCCAAAAACAGATTTCGGATGGAGGTAACCCTATGTGGTATGTCATACAGGTTCTAACCGGTCGGGAGGAGCAAATCATAGAGGAAACAAAAGCCTATGGCGTCACGCCGTACTACGAAGAACTGTTCAGTCCCCGCTGCGAGCGGAAAAGAAAATATCTTGGTGAATGGCACCTGGAAAGCGAACTTCTCTTTCCGGGTTATCTTTTTGTCATCACCTCCCGGGCGGAAGAGCTCTACCGGGCCCTGAAACGTATCCCCCGCCTGACGAGACTGGTGGGCACCGGCGAGAAATGGACCCCAATGACCCCGGACGATGTCCGCCTGGTAGAACTCCTCACCGGCCCCGACCGCACCGCTCATTTCTCCGAGGGCTACATTCAGGAAGGAAAAGTAACCGTAACAAGCGGTCCCCTCAAGGGACTGGAAGACAAGATATGCCGGATCGACCGGCACAAACGCCTGGCCTGGCTGGAAGTGAAGCTCGTGGAAAGACGGGTGGAGGTGATGGCAGGGCTGGAGATTGTGAGGAAAGAGTAGAGGGAGAGAGTATGAAGATTCCATTTTCACCACCAGATATTACAGAAGCAGAGATTGAAGAGGTAGCAGAGGCGCTCCGTTCCGGATGGATTACCACCGGGCCGAAGACCAAGGAGCTGGAACGGGAAGTGGCAGCTTTCTGCGGTACGAACAGAGCCGTATGCCTGAATTCCCAGACGGCCTGCGGTGAAATGACGCTGCGTGTGCTGGGCGTCGGAGAGGGCGATGAAGTAATCACCAGCGCTTATACCTATACAGCCAGCGCGTCGGTGGTATGTCATGTGGGCGCGAAGCTGGTTCTGGTGGATACCCAGAAGGATTCCCTGGAAATGGACTACGATAAGCTGGAAGCAGCGATCACAGAAAAGACGAAAGTAATTATTCCGGTAGATCTGGGCGGCGTGCCCTGCGATTATGACCGGATTTTTTCTATTGTGGAAAAGAAAAAAGCACTGTTCCATCCGACCAATGAACTGCAGAAAGCCATCGGCAGAGTCATCGTGATGGCAGACGCGGCCCATGCGTTCGGCGCGACCTGGAAGGGAAGACCGGTGGGAAGCATAGCGGATTTCAGCAACTTCAGCTTTCATGCCGTGAAGAACTTTACGACGGCCGAGGGCGGAGCGGCAACCTGGCGGAGCATCGAAGGTGTAGACGATGAAGCGCTTTACCACCAGTATCAGCTGCTGTCGCTTCACGGACAGTCCAAGGACGCGTTGGCCAAGACTCAGCTGGGAGCATGGGAATATGATATTGTCGGCCCCTGGTATAAATGCAATATGACAGATGTGACAGCGGCCATCGGCCTGGCACAAATGAAGCGGTACAAGGGTCTGCTGGAGCGCAGAAAAGAAATCATCGGCAAGTACGACGCAGCGCTGAAACCACTGGGAATCGAAGTACTGGATCATTACAGCGAAAAACATCAGTCTTCCGGACATCTGTATATCACCCGTATCCCAGGGATCACGCTGGAGCAGCGCCATGAAATCATCGTGAAAATGGCAGAAGCCGGAATCGCCTGCAACGTCCATTACAAGCCGCTGCCCATGATGACCGCGTATAAAAATTTGGGATTTGATATCCAGGATTATCCGAACGCATACGAGCGGTTTGCCAATGAGATTACATTGCCGCTGCATACAAAGCTGACGGATGAAGAAGTGGATTATGTGGCAGAGCAGTACAGTAAGATTGTGAAGGAGTATCTTGCATGCTGAAAAAGTGGGAAGAGCTTCCGAAATACATGCGGACCGAAGCGGTAAGACCTTATTACGAGAGCCTGAGCAGGAAGAAATTCAGTTTATATGTAAAAAGATTCTTTGACGTGACAGTTGCAAGCGTCATGCTGGTTCTTTTATCGCCGGTATTGCTTGTACTGGCATTTCTGATAGCAAAGGATTCCAAAGGCGGCGTCTTCTACCGGCAGGAGCGGGTGACCCAGTACGGCAGGAAGTTCCGCATCTTTAAGTTTCGCACGATGGTGGCAAATGCCGACAAAATCGGAACCCAGGTAACGGTACAAAACGACAACCGAATCACAAAAATTGGAGAAAAACTGCGGAAGTATCGCTTGGACGAGCTTCCGCAGCTTTTTAATATTATCCTCGGCGACATGAGCTTCGTCGGAACCCGCCCGGAAAGCACCCATTACGTAAAATGCTATACCCCTGAAATGTACGCAACCCTACTGCTCCCGGCAGGCGTGACCTCCGAGGCCAGCATCCGCTACAAGGACGAAGCAGAGCTGCTGGATCAGGCGGACAACGTGGATGAAGTATACGTGAAAGAGGTGCTTCCGGGGAAGATGAAATATAACCTGGAGGAGATTCGGAAATTTAGTTGGTGGAGAGAGATTGGCACTATGGTGAGAACTGTGGTGGCCGTGGTGAGGTAATAAAAATACCGATGGAAAATAAGTTAAAGGTGACACTTGGAGTCATAGCATACAACGAAGAAAAATACTTGCCTGATTTATTGGACTGTATATTGAAGCAATCTTATCCGGCAGAGTTATTGGAGATCATATTAGTTGATGGTAAGTCTGAGGATAAAACTTATGAAGTAATGAAAAACTTTGAAAAAAAATATTCGCAGTTTGAAAAAGTCTTGGTGGTTACAAATGAAAAACGAACACAGCCAGCGGGATGGAATGTCGTAATCAGATATATGACCGGGGATATATTGATTCGTGTAGATGCCCATGCGCTTATTCCAGAAAACTTCATTGAAAATAACGTGAGACGTCTGGAGAGCGGCGAAGTTGTGTGCGGTGGTCCACGAACAAATATTATTGATGAAAATACAGCATGGAAAAGAACATTATTAACTGCTGAACAATCCATGTTTGGAAGTGGAATAGCTCCCTATCGGAGAGAAAGTAAAGATGAAGTGAAATATGTAAAATCGGTATTCCATGCAGCATATAGAAAAGAAGTAATTGATAAGGTGGGAATGTTCAACGAGTCGCTTCTTCGGACGGAAGACAATGAATATCATTATCGAATCAGAGAAGCAGGATACCGGATTTGCTATGATGAGAGTATTGTGTCATTTTATCAGACAAGAAACACGTTGAAAAAAATGATAAAACAAAAATACGCCAATGGCTATTGGATTGGGAAAACAGCATGGATATGTCCGAAATGCTTATCACTCTATCATTTTGTGCCGGGAGCATTTGTGATTTCCATTTTAGCAACCGGATGCCTGAGCCTGGTAGGAATCAAATGTTTTTTTAGGATGTTATTGGGATTATACGGGTGTTGCTGCGGGATTTTGACATTACTTTGTTTTATTAAGGAACGATTTTTGCTATCGAACTTGCTGTTAGAAGCGATTTTTCCGATTCTCCATATTAGTTATGGGGTTGGGACTTTGAAGGGATTAGTAGAAGGAAGATGTGATGAATAGAATTATGAAGGATTTAATTTCTGTAATTGTGCCGGTTTACAGAACAGAAAAATATTTGCGGCGATGTATTGATAGTATTTTACGACAAACCTATAAGAATTTGGAGATCATTTTGGTAGACGATGGTTCAGATGATGGAGCTCCTTTAATATGTGATGAATACGCACATAAAGATCAAAGAATACAAGTGATTCATAAAAAGAATGGTGGTTTATCAAGTTCTAGAAACGCAGGTTTAGATAAGGCAGTAGGAAAATATATTGCATTCATTGATTCGGATGATTTTATAGCAAATGATTATGTTGAAACTTTATATAGAGAGATTAAAAAAAATTCTGCGGAGTTCAGTAAAATTGATTATAAAGAAGTATACGATGAGAAACAGATTTGCGAAAAGTCATCAAAGCAGAGCGTGATATATGAAGGGGAAAAAGTTGAAGAAGCCTATTTTGATTTAAGAATTGATAGTGTATGTGTTTTTTTGTATTCAAGAAATTTAATTGGTGATACCAGATTTATACAGGGAGTAACAAGCGAAGATATTCCGTTTAATTTTGAGATTTTTTCAAAGGCTCAAAAGTTGGTGTATATACCAACTGTAAAATATTATTATTACCATAACCCAAAGTCGATTAGTAATGGTAAATTTAATAAAAACATGATTAATTATTTGTTGTTTAGAAAACAAATATATGAGTATTGTAGAAGTGAGAAAAAGAGAACAGAGAAAAAGGCGGAAATATTATATGCCAGGGCAGCTATGGGATTAATGGCTAGAATGGCTATTTATGGAATAGAAGATGAGTTAGAAGAAGATAGATATAAAAAAATTATGAGAAAAGCTTTCAAACCACATAAAAAAGCGTTTTTTAGTGATCGTAATACGGAATTATCAAGAAAACTTTTGGCAATTTTGGTATTTGATTTTTATCCGGTTGCGACGATATTAAGGAGAGTTGCTAAATGAGAATTTTAGTGGATGGTCTTCCAAGAGAAGTCGGTGGCGTGGGGACTCTAATTATGAATTTGGTGAGATATTCCAGAAAAATGGGGAATTCAACCGAATTTGAATTTTTAGTTCCAGAGGATTCAAATTATGTAAAACTTTTAAAACAAGAGAATTATAAATTCTATATAGTTCCCAGTTATTCTGATATTATCAAATACAGAAATTGTGTTCTAAAGATATTTAAAAGAAATAAATACGAGTATCTTTGGTTTAATAATACATGCAAAGTTAATATAGTACTGCCTTATTATGCAAAAAAAATAGGAAAAGCAAAAATTATTGCGCATACGCATGGAACAGATATAGAAGAACAGGGGATAAAAAGAATAATATTTAAAGTAATAGATACATTTAATAAAAATAAAATGTTTTCACTCATAGATGTACCGTTTGCGTGTTCAGAGGAGTCGGCGGACATATATTACAATGGAAATGAAAGATTATTATCCAATGTACAGATCATAAAAAATGGTATAGAAATAGAAGAATTTGCGTTCTCTGAAAATAAGAGAAGTAGGATTCGTAAGAGTATGAACATTGCAGATGATGAGATAGTATTAGGGTCAGTAGGAAGAATTACAAGGGTAAAAAACTATCCGTTTCTAATCAATGTGTTAAAGAAACTTCCCCAAAAGTATAGGTTAATCATAGTAGGGGATGGTGAATTGAAAGGGGAGTTAGAAAAACTGATATATATAAATAGGTTAGAAACCAGATGTAATATGATGGGAAGCAGGGATGATGTGTCCAGCCTTTTAAATGCAATGGATATTTTTGTGTTACCATCGTTTAATGAAGGGTTTCCGATGTCAGTAGTGGAGGCGCAGGCAAACGGGTTGGTGTGTGTAGTGTCTTCTACTGTGACAAAAAAAATAGATTTAACAGGAAATGTATGGTTTGAAGATATTAAAAGTGAAGAAGAATGGGAAAATAGAATCAGATCCCTTCAAAATATGCAAATAGAGCGTTATATAGGGAAGGATAAGGTTAGAGAAAAAGGATACAGTATTAAAGATACTTGTACAAATTTTTATTCTGTAGTGATATAAGAGGTTTATATGTTGATAAAAAATAAAAAACTAAATATTTTAGATTTTTTTATTTGCTTAATAGCAATCATACAAATATGTTTATATTTATTTGATTTAGCGGACCCTTCAGACAATATTAATTATATTTTGTATATTTGTAATTATGTTTTGATTATAAGTATTATTTTAAATTTAGTAATAAAAGGAATAGCGTTACATTTTATAGCGTTAGCCTTTTTTGGTTGTTATTTACTTTTTTTGATGGGACAGAAACCGTTTGAACCAGAATATGATGTATATTTAACTTTTGTATGGTTAAAGTTAAGCACAGAGCAATATATTATTTTTTCAGGAATTTTATTTATTGGCATAGCAATTACATACTTTTCATATATGTTTTTTTATGCAAAGGCGGAAGATAAGGTCTGTAAAAAAACACAAAAAAGAAGAGCAAATAATATAAAACCACTTGTTAAAGCTATGTTTTGGATAACATTGCCATGCGCAATATATATGCAGTTAAAAGTGGTTATTGTACGAAGTGTTATGGTATATACTTCTGGTTATTTGATTAATGTAGATATACCAGGAGTTATTAAAATAGGTTATTATATTTTCTCAACAGTTATATTATTGTATATGGCAATGCGACCAACTAAAAAAGAAATGTTTATGTTATGTTTTTTTTCGCTTTTTCTTGAAGGGGGAATACAGCTATTTCAAGGAAGACGAGCATTATTCGCAGGAACATTACTATTTATAGTTTGGTATTTATTCAAATACTATAATATTGAAAAAATTGACATAAAATATATATTCCATTTGGGAAGCATTGTATTAGGAATGATAATCTTGTTTTATATTGTTGAACAAGCCAGAAGTGGAAATGAAGCTGGTGGACTATCATTCAATTTGTTTAAAAGATTTTTCATATCTACAGGCGGTTCAGATTCTGTAATTGCAAATACGGTTTATAGAAAAGCAGATTTCCCCCAAAAAGGTATTGTATATTTATTAGAACCATTGCTAGAAAATCCTATAATTACCAAAATATTAGGGAAACATGCCACAGGACAAGGAATAGAATATCTGGAACAATTTAATTCATTTTCACATTGGATATCGTACCTAACAGAACCTTCACTATATTTGTCAGGACATGGTATGGGTTCTTGCTATTTGGCAGAGACCTATTTGGCATTTGGAATGGTTGGGGTGGTTATTGTTTCGAGTGTTATTGGAAAGCTCCTTTGGTGGTTAAATTCATTGGAGTTAAATGAAAATATATTTAAAATAACATTTGTATTTTTCTTAGTGAAAAGGATATTTACATTACCAAGAGATGGACTTTTTTCATGGTTCAGTTCAATTCCGTATATGATATTTACATTTATGTTAGTATATCCTTTTTACAGTAAGTATTGTAAAAATGGGAAGATTAAATGAATAAGTATAAAACATTATTAAAAGATACATCTATATTTGCAATTGGAAGTATTGCATCAAAAGCCATTATTTTCTTTTTAGTTCCCTTGTATACTAATTATCTGAGTACAGAAGAATATGGGATAGCAGATCTTGTCTTTACGATGGCACAAATGCTAATTCCGTTTGTATCGCTGGTAATATTTGATGGTGTAATAAGGTTTGGTCTGATGTATAAGGAAAGAACACAAGATGTATTATTAGTTGGCCTTATTGTATGGGGAGCAGGATGTAGCGTTACGATATTTCTTACACCTCTTTTTGCTAAATATTCCTCCATAGGTGTTTGGAGCCTATATCTATGTGTTTATGTATGCGTAAATGTGTTGCTGTCTATAGAACTTAATTATTTAAAAGTATTAAATAAAAATATGGATTATGCAATTATAAGTATAATTCAGACAGTGGCTCTTGCAGTTTTAAACATTTATTTTTTAGTAATTAAACAATGGAAAATAGAAGGTTATTTGATGGCTAATATAATATCACAGATTATAGCGATAATTTTTGCTTCTATTTTTTGCGACTTAATTAAGGAATTAAAAAAAGCCAAGTTAGATAAAAAAATAGCAAAGGAAATGATTACGTACTCTTCGCCATTAATTCTAAATAATCTTTCGTGGTGGATCATTCAATCATCGGATAAAGTAATGATTGAAGCAATGGTTGGTGCGGCTGAACTGGGGTTGTATACGGTTGCATGCAAAATCCCTTCATTAATCAGTGTGTTTGTTGCGGTATTTCAACAAGCTTGGGGAATATCGTCTATAAAAGAAATGGATTCTGGAAATGAAACAGAATTTTACTCAATTGTATTTCAATATTTTTTCTTTTTCATTGGAATATTATGTTTGGGAATTATAGTTATAGTACGGCCATTTATGGTGATTTATGCACATGGAAATGGTTATGAAGAAGCTTGGAGATTAGTACCAATGCTTTTGGCAAGTGCGCTGTTTTCTGCGATAGCAGCATATTATGGAGGAATGTATGGAGCTTTAAAAAAATCAATAAATAACATGATTTCTACGGCAGTAGCAGCAATTGTAAATATAGGAGTGAATTTATTATGCATTAGATGGATTGGAGTTTTTGGAGCAGTTACGGGAACCTTCGTTTCATATTTGATATTAGCGTTGATGAGAATGGTTGATGTGAACAAATATGTGCATATAGATATAAAGAAAAAGCTATTTCTGTTAAATTTGGTATTAATTATTACAGATTCTATATTAATTACAGTTAATTTTCATATATATTTTGTAAGTGTGGTATCATTTGTAGCGTTTTTACTAATAAATCAAAAATCGCTGATAGATATATTGCGAAATTTATGGGAGCATAATGAAATATTAAAAAGGAAAAATAAATGATATGAATGAATTAAGAAAGTTACAAAAGAAAGAATTAGAAATATTAACAGCTGTGGTAAAAGTGTGCGAAGAAAATAATATTAAATATATTATTATGCATGGGACTTTGCTTGGAGCAGTAAGACACCAAGGGTTTATTCCTTGGGATGATGATATAGACATTTGCATGCCGCGGGAAAGTTACGATAAATTTATAGATATTGGAGAGAAATTTCTTCCTTCAAATTTAAAGATACAGCATTATAAGACGGAAGAAAATTGTCCTAATATTTTTGCAAAAGTTAGAGATGAAAATACAATATTTTTGCAAAAAGAACATGTGGATTTAGATATTAATCAAGGAGTTTTTATAGATATTTTTCCATTAGATAGAATAAAAAAAGGAAACCATCAAATAGCAAAAGAATATTGGAGAAAGGGAATATTTAATATATTAAATGAGTGTTATGACATAGGGTATGTTAAAGGCATAAAGAGAAAATCGAGTGTGTTAATAGGATACAGTATTCATTTCATTTTATGGAAGGGATTGTGGAGATTTGTAGATAGAAATAAATTTATAGAAAGAGAAGATAAAAGAAGAAAAAAATTGCATGAAACAGGAGATGATTGTGTTTTTTATTCGGTAGACAGAAAAGTAGTGGGAAAATATTCAAGAATTACGGAAAGAAAAAAATATTTATTTGAAGGTCAGGAGTTTTGGGGCCCCAAAAATTATGACGAAGTGCTAAAAAAATTATATGGAGAGTATATGGTAATTCCAGCAGAAAAAGATAGAATTACGCATCAGCCATTAAAGGTAGAATTAGAGTGTAATAATATAGAAGAAAAATAAGCTGAGGTAATTAAAGGAGTGGGCGAAGATGAAATATATTACTTTTGATGATATAAAGAAATTAAATATTGAACCGTATACATGCTATGAATGGGTTTCACAGATGATAAAAGATAAAAATTTAGCAAAGCTTCCCCCTAAGATCAGTATGGCATTGGGTGAGGGTGAGTTTTGCAATGTTATGCCCTGTGTCATTCCAGATAAAGAACTTGGATATGTTGGTGGTGTAAAAGTAGTAAATCGTTATCCAGACAGAAAACCCAGTTTGGATAGCGAGTTAATGTTTTTAAATATGACTACAGGTGAATTCCTTGCGCTTATGGATGCAAATTGGATAACAGCAATGCGGACAGGCGCAGTGGCAGCACATTCTATTGAGCGTTTGGCAAAAAAAGACTTTTCTACAATAGCAATTCTGGGACTCGGTAATACGGCAAGAGCAACCTTGTTGGTACTGGAAAGCATTTTTAAAGACAGAGATTTTACAGTAAAACTATTGAAATATAAAGGACAGGAAATTGACTTTGCAAAACGATTTGAAAAATATAGTAATTTACATTTTTATTATATAGATACGCCTGAAGAGTTGGTAAAAGGCTCCGAAGTAGTTATTTCATGCGTAACGTATTCTGGAAAAGATTTTTGTAGGGACGAGTGTTTTGATGAAGGTGTATTAGTAGTTCCTGTTCATACACGTGGTTTTACAAATTGTGATTTGTTTTTTGACAAGATATATGCGGATGATTACGGCCATGTTTGCCATTTTAAAAATTTTGATAAATTCAGAAAATTCGGTGAGATGACAGATGTAGTAAATGGAAGGATTGCAGGCCGCGAAAATAACAAGGAAAGAATATTGGCGTACAATATTGGTGTTTCAATTCATGACATTAATTTTGCAGCAAATATTTATCGGATGATAAAGGATAAAAAGGGGCTGGTAGATGTTGATATGCATGTGCCCAAAGAAAAATTTTGGATTTAATTTAGGGGAATGTGAGGAATCAATATATGGACAGGTATTTATTTGAAGTACTGTGTTTTTTAGAAAAGCAGGGGAAGGGAAAATACACAATCAGAGAAATTGCGGACTCTGTTAAGATTTCTGGCACAATGGTTTCTAAATGTCTGCAGGATGCGAAAACTGCCGGATATATGGAAGGAGAGGAAATATTCTATATAACAGAAAAAGGAAGGGAGGCGCTGGAACCATATAGGGTAAAAAAGGCCGTTATTATGGCGGCCGGATTTGGTTCAAGAATGATGCCGGCAACCGCTGACAGACCGAAACCGATGGTAATGGTTAATGGGAAGCGGATTATAGATACGTTATTGGATGCGCTGGTTAATGTTGGAATTAGAGATATTACCATCGTAAGAGGCTACAAAAAAGAAAAGTTTAATGAAATTCTGGAAAAGTATCCTTTTGTACGTTTTATAGATAACGATTTGTACGATAAGGAAAATAACATATCTTCAGCAATTTTTGCTAAGGATGAGATAAGTAATTGTTATTTATGTGAAGCAGATCTGTATATTACAAATCCGGGTGTGATTGCAAAATATCAATATGCCTCTAATATTTTGGGTTCTTATTCACTGGAAACAGACGATTGGTCTTTCAGGCTTAAAGATGGATATATTTCAGAATATCAAAAAGGAAATACATATTGCTATAACTATTACGGGATTTCTTATTGGACAGCAGAAGATTCAGCACAATTAAGGACTGACTGGACTGAAATTTATAAAATAAATAAAGATGTTTTCTGGGAGGAAGTTCCGCTGATATTAAAAAAGGAAAACTATAAAGTAGAAATAAGACAATGTAAGAAACAGGACATCATGGAAATAGATAATTATTTTGAACTTGCACAATTAGACAAATCTTATAGATAGACCTAGAACACAGGTATCATGGACGCAGGAAGTAGAGCATTATGAGAGTATATAAGGGTAAAATTTTAACGGTAAACAAGAACAATGATGTATTTGATTATCTTGTTGAAGATAATGGTTATATTGAATATGTGGGAAATAAGCTTCCTGAACAGTATGAAAATGCGGAAGTAATAAATCTTGGCAAAAGTGTGTTGGTGCCATCTTGTGTGGATACACATCAGCATATGGCATCTTTCTCGACTTTTTTTGCAGGTCTTAACGTAATGGAGGCCAATAGCAACATAGAAATAAAGGAGATGGTGAAAGAATTTGCTGAGAAAAACAGGAAAAAGAAAACACTGATAGGATTTGGTGCTTCTCCCTATTCCGTAAGGGAAGGCAAGTTGATTTCACGCGAGGAATTAGATGAGGTATGTCCGGAGCAGGAGATTATGGTTGTAAAATATGATGGGCATGCCTGTGTTATTAATTCCCCACTTCTGAAAAAGCTGGATGTGAAGCTCAAAGGTTTGAGAGGATATCATCCGGATACGGGAGAAATGAATCAGGAAGCATTTTTTGAATGTTCAAATTATATCACGAATTCGATATCTATTATTGAGCTGTTCAAAAATATGCAAAGAGCTATTGATTATATGGCTGCGCAAGGCATAGGATCTTTACATACTGTTAGTGGTGTTGGTTTTATAGCAAATTTGGATATTACCCTGGAAAAAATATTTGCAAAGTCTTTGAAAAATGGTTTTCAAATGAGGGTTTATCCACAATCCATGAATATCAAAGTTGCAAAGAAAAGAAAATTGCCAAGAATAGGTGGCTGTTTTGAATGTGCGTTGGATGGCTGCTTTGGCTCGGAAGATGCAGCTATGAATGCCCCGTATTTGGATGGCCATGATGGAGTACTTTATTATTCGGATGATCAGGTAATTGAATTTTGTAAACAGGCAAACAGAGCCGGACTGCAAATAGAAATGCATGCAATAGGAGATAAGGCCTTCGATCAGGCGACAAGAGCTTTAAAAGCGGCATTGGATGATTATCCTCGTAAAGATCATCGCCACGGGATTATCCATGATTGTTTACCGACAGAAGAAGGCATTAAAATATGTCAGAAATATCAGATTCTTATGCCTGTTCAAAGTGCTTTTATAGATTGGAAACAGGAGCCGGATTCCTATCTTGAAAGTATTATGGGAAAAGAAAGAACGAAAAAACTGAATCCATTAAAAACCTTTGTAGATAATAATATTACGATTTCATTTGGTTCTGATGCGCCGTGTACATTGCCAAATCCAATTATGTGGATGGATAAAGCAGTAAATAATAAAAATAAAGAAGAGAGAATCAGTATTCAGGATGCATTACGAATGTGTACATATAATGGCTATTATACATGCTTCGATGAAACAACCCGAGGCTCATTGGAAGCCGGAAAAGTTGCTGATATGGTAATATTATCGGAAAATCCGTATACATCGGGTGAGATAAGCAAAATTAAAGTGCAGAAATTGATTCTCGCAGGAAAAACATATAAAACCGCGGAAAATAATGTTTTTAAAGCAGTGATTAGAGGGCTGATTTCAAAGAACAAGGTATAGAGGTGAACAACGAATGAAGAGAAACGAATTCCATATATTGAATAGCTTTTATAATGGGAGCATTGGACGGGGAAGTTGTTCTTATGATTTAAATTGCAATAAGTCACTGCATGACCAGGAAGCATTAAATAACTTAATAAAAATTGGATTTGTGTCTCAGAGTGACTCTAAAATTACAGAACTAGGAATTGAAGCATTAGAGCCTTACAGGGTAAATAATGCTGTGATTCTGGCTGCAGGGGCATCCACTCGTTTTATGCCTTTAGCATTAGAGCAACCAAAGGGGTTGTTTGAAGTAAAGGGAGAAAAATTAATTGAGAGACAAATTTGTCAGCTTCAAGATGCGGGTATAAAGAATATAACGATTGTACTTGGCTACAAGAAAGAAATGTTTTACTATCTGGAAGATAAGTATGGGGTGAATTTTGTCATAAATGAATCTTTTAATATAAAAAATAATATTGAGAGCTTGTATTTGGCAAAAGATAAATTGAGAAATACTTATATTTGTGTAAGTGACAGCTATTTTGCAGAAAACCCTTTTAATCAATATGAGTATCAGCCGTTCTATGCCGGTATGCGTGTTTTAGAAAAGACAAATGAAATGTATGTGGATACAGATGAAAATGAACGAATTACTTTAATGGAAAAGAATAGAAAGTCAGGTAGAGTTTTATTAGGGCATTCTTTTTGGACGGCAGAATTTTCAAAGGCATTTATAAAGCTGATGGAAGATGATAGAAAGGTTGGAAAGTATAATCATAGCTTTTGGGAATGGATGGTTAAAGATAATTTGAATAATTTACCACCATTTTACTTTAAAGAATATTCTTCAGGGAACATATATGAATTTGATTATTTTGAAGATTTAAGAAAGTTTGATACACAATATCTTGGCCATACACATAGTGAAATTATCCGTAATATCAAACTAGTTTTTCGATGTGATGAGGAAGACATTGTTAATTTTCGTAATGTTAGTGAAGGCATGACAAATACATCTTTTGTTTTTGAAATAAATGGAACAGATTATATTTATCGACATCCTGGAGACGGAACAGAGAGTATTATCAGCCGAAAAAATGAGAAGATGTCTTTGATTAAGGCAAAAGAGATAGGAATAGATCCTACTTATATCTATGCAGATATCAATGAAGGATGGAAAATTTCGGTTTTTATTCCAGAATTCAGGGAACCGGATTATAATTCGTTTGAAGATTCTAAAAAGATATTGGAAGTCCTACGAAGGCTACATTCATCAGGAATTAAACTTGATTATGGAATGCAGCCATGGGAAGATGCGTTAAAAATGGAGGAACTATTGCGAGAAAAAAGTCCCAACTGTTTTGATGAATACGAAATATTAAAAAGAAAAATTGGTCGGCTTTACAAAATGACAATAAATGATGGAGTTGAAAAGTGTTTTTGCCATGGTGATACGTATAAGCCTAATTGGATGATACAGCCAGATGGAAGAGTGATTCTCATTGATTGGGAATATTCTGGATATTCGGATCCAGGTATTGATGTGGGATATTATATCGTAGATGCAATGTATGATTTTGATGAAGCAGAGCGATTTATAAAAGAATATTTACAGGATAGATATACGGAAAAAAGATTTTTCCATTTCATGGCGTATACGGCAATTATTGCTTATTATTGGTTTGTATGGGCATTGTATAGAGAGTCATGTGGTGCTGTTATGGGAGAAGCTCTTATGAATTGGCATGAGATGGCCGGAAAATATGTTGATTATGCCCTAAATATTGAGGAGAATGATTAAAATGGAAGAAAATAGACTTATTCGTGTATTGGGGCTAAAAGAAGCGATTAGCATGACCATAGGAACAGTTGTAGGAGTAGGATTGTTTACATGTGGTTCTTCGCAGATAGGATTGGTGGGGGCGTGGATTATTGGATTTACATTTGTAGCCCTATTAATTTCTATTTGGCCATGTCTTATTTATGGTGAGATGTCAGCTGCATTGCCATGTGCTGGAGGAACATATAATTACGCAAAACGTGGCTTGAACAGAGTGTGGGCGAATATGGCAGGATGGCATTACATTATCTCTGTTATAGCAATTGGCGCAGGAGAAACGCTGGCATTTGCTAATTACTTTAAAATTTTATTAGAACAATTGGGAGTTAATATCACTTGGCTGGATTCACGTATAATTGCCTGTGTATTAGTTGTTGTTTTTTTGATACTAAATTTTAGGGGAATAGAACAGTCAGGAAAAGCACAAACGGCATTTATGTTCTTCTTTTGGGGATGTTCGATCTGTTGGTTTTTATATATGATCCCTAAGATACATGTAGAATATTTTGGAGGTATTGCAATAAATAGTCTTCCACCATTTAAAGAACTAATGTATATATTTGGCCTTGTATGGTGGTGTTATACAGGTTTTGAAACGTGTGTTTCTATGGGAGCAGAAACCAAATATCCACAATATACGTTGCCAAGAGCACTCAAAATTTCTGTGTTTTTGGTGTTTGCGTTGAATGCATTGTTTCAGTGGTTTTTGGTAGGGCTTGTGCCTAGTAAATTTTATAATATTCTTGCAATTGCAGATGCGCCTTATGCGGAAGGGTTAAAAGCGGTTGGATTAGTAGGTTTCCCGATTATTCTCTTATGTATTGGAATAGCCTTTGGGGGCGATCTTTCAACAATTAATCCGGGAATTGCAGCACCAGCTAGATATATATATACAATGGCAGAGGATGGAGCGTTACCTTCATTTCTGGGAAAAATACATTCAAAATACAAAACTCCGTATGTGGCGGTTATTATGGTTGGCGTCATTAATTTTGTTTTAATAGCAACTGGCTCAATTGATTATATTGCATCCGTGTCATTAATTTCATTAGCTGTTTGTTACATGATTGGATGCCTGTCATATATTGGACTTCGAAAAAAATATCCAAATATGAACAGACCATATAAAGCACCATTTGGTACAATAGGGTGCTATGTTACAATTGTTATATATAGTATTATGCTTGTTTTTGCGGATAAGGTTGCTTTATTTACAGCTGGAGTAGTTACGATAATATGCGTTATATTCTATTATGTATATTCGCATAATAAGGAATACCATATGCAGACAATTGAAGAGGAAATTGGTGAAATTGAGGAACCAGATATGATAACGAAAGAAAAGATGGATAAGGAGTATCGGATTTGGAAAGTTGCCACTATTATAGTTACAATAATTGCATTAGGAATATATGTTATTCCGATGTTATACAAAGGATAAAGCATTTTACAGGGAAGATGGGAAGTTGACCACTATTTTTTCTGAGAATGATTCAAGCACCGTCAGTTGGTGGTTCAGCGACTGGTAGAGGCTTTCTTCTCATACCTGAAACAGTATAAGGATAAGGTTGGAAAAAGTTCAAAAGCGAAAGAAGCATTCACTTACGCTTTGAACCAGAAATTAGATCTAAGAGTATTTCTGGAAGACGGGGATGTTTCTATCGATAACAATGTCAGTGAACGTGCCATTCGCGGGTTCTGTATCGGCAAGAAAAACTGGGAGATGATCGATGCTATCCATAGGGCGAACAGCTCGACAATCATCTACAGCATAGCAGAATCCGCGAAAGTGAATAACCTGAAGCCCTATGAGTATTTCGAATATCTGTTGACTGAGATTCCGAAATACATGGAAGATACGAATCGTGATTTTCTGACAGAGCTTTTACCTTGGGCAAAGACACTACCATAGTATATCAGAAAACCGGAGAAAAAATGGACCGGTCGCATAAGCGGCCGGATAGTTAGCAAGGTACTTGGAAGCTGCCGTTTACGAAAAAGGAGGGGCCTGTGAAGGCATATTTGTGCAACGGAATATTTGAAGAATATCCGTATTATATAGATGATGCCAATGTTGGATTTTTTATACAGGAAATTGACGGAAAGAATGTTGTTAATAAGTATATCTATCCAGATGATTCAATTAAATATGAGCTGGATAATCAGTTGGTTGATTTATATGATTTGTTTAGAGACTTGCTTTGTAAGAATACGGCGCAATATTATAAGGAAGTGGTATCTTTACCAGTTTGGGTTCAGTGTGCAGGACAGGATTCTGACTGTGATATTAGTGCGGATATGTTCAGTGACTGGATATTAAAAGCTGATATTCCCAATTTATATAGACATTTATATTTGGTTGACTGTCAATTTTTGATTGGAACGGTTCAAAACTTATTGTGTGCGATGGAGGATGCCTTTATTAATTATTATAAGACGATATCCACAATTGAATTAGATGAATCCTGTAAAAAATTAACAGATCCTAATGGAACAATAATGATCCTGTCGGCAGACGCTACCAGAGTGTCTTCTTATATAGAAACATATTTTACAAAAGCATATTCAATTTTGGATATAATGTGTAAAATTTGTTATGAAATGCAATATCGTCGAACAGAGTTTGAATCATATGAAAAATTAAAAAGTACGGAGGTGTTGTGGGGAAAAAGAAAGAAGTTACAGATTAATGAAACGATAAACACTATTTACGAAAAATGCGATTTTATTAGTCATATAGAGGCTATTCGAAATGAAATAGTACATAATGGAACATGGGAACGGAATCCGAAGATTTTTGTGCGTTTGGAAAATTATATAGAGGCAGAAAGGTTTATGTTGTTTCCCGATATGGAACAGGGATATTTATCAACGGTGAAAAATAGAAAGCATTTCTTTTTTTTAAATGTAAAAGTTAATGATATTTTGCCTGGAATACACTTGGAGTTTAAGCGTAGATTGTTAAATACATTAAGTGAAATTAAGCGTATATATTTTAAATATGATGAAGACAATGAACGTCATGAGTTATTAAAACGATGATGAGAATATAGGGTATCTGTTCTGGCAGGCCAGGTATCTGGGACTTTCATTCTTCATTATCACAGAAGGCTTTTATTGTTCTTCATAGTTCGCAATTCATTCCGATGATTTGAGTCTTCTGTGATAATGAAGCTTAGGTCAGTTTACAAGGAACTACACGCAGACCACGAAACGGGGGCTGCTGACAACAAATAAAGGCTGAGTATCAAGCACCGGGGAAGTGCGAGATATTCAGCCTGTTTTGTTGTCTGGGGTTTCCAAAGGGTACCCCTTTGGCACACGACTTTGCTTGCAAAGTGTAGTGTGTTATACGCTCTGTCGGCGTTGCTGCGAAAATGAGGTTGCCGCCCGGAAGGGCAAGCACATTTGAAGCAGCAGGAAAACAGGGCTGTGATTGCGTGGCGTGGAGCCGCAAGCGCAGGACTGGTTTCATCAGCAGACAGGGCGGATATGAAAGCCCCCGTCCCTCGTCCCACACGGATAGCCACACTTACGAAAAAACAGACGGATTTTTCTCTCAAAATTGAAATGGGCGGGAAGCCATTTTAAGGCTTTCCCGCCTTGATTGACTATTAGCAAAGACGGGCGGGACTGTCAACGGCGGCGCATAAAATGCGCCGTTCATCTTGACCATTGACTGGCTCGGCTGGCTTTGCTATCTCCACGATAAATGGGATTTGTTATCTATCTGTCCAAGAATCGAATCTCGTTGAAATTTGTGGGTCGTATAGAGGGCAACCAAAATCAAGTAAAATATCCATGAGAGCGTTCATATCAGCCTCTTGCATACCATAGCAATCAAACCTTACGATTTGCGAAGTTGTAAAAACCTGAAATGCTCCATGTCCTTCTTTTTCAAAATCTTTGCCTCCACCTTGTATATTCCAGTCAGAAAAAGAATCAGCCACTTTTTTCAAAATCTCGTCAATCGGAAGAACTTCCAATACTTCCATTACCTCGCCATCACAACACGCTGCCTGATATACGGTTGAATGGTCATGTGCGGTATCTTCCTTGTACTTCCAAAAATTCAAATCCATACTCATTGTATAATCCTCCTGTTAAAAAAGTAAATTCAATTTTATCAATTTCTTATTTCCTCCCCCGCTGTGGGTTTGGATTTTTCAGCAAGTCCGACTTCTGTGCAATCTTTTTCAGCCACTTCTTTTCTTCCTCGGACAGCTTTTTCAAATTCAGCTTGAGCCGCTTACAGATAAACGCCAAAGCCGCTTGCTCCGGGTCGCTGTCTGGACTGGCAGTTTCCTCGGCGGTCTGCAAAAAATCTTCCAGCGGGTTGTCCTCCGGGACGCTGAAAAAATCGTCCTTATGTGTTTCCCGCAGGTCAAGAGCTATCTTGTTTATGTCCTGCTGTATCACATAGCGGCAAAAGCTGTCATCATCAATATGGGCGGCGATAAGCTGTCTTAACTGCGGGTCAGACAAGCCGGGATTGTGCTGCTTCATAATGGTTGCGCTTACAGCGTCCACAATGGCGTTTGCACTCTGTACCTGTTTTCCCGCCACGCCGTTCACATAGATTTCAAGGTCAGCCATCAGCCGGGGGAAATCCGGGTGTACCGCCAGTTCACACAAGAGGGAATTATCCACCAACCCGCTTTTCAAGAGTTCAATCATATCATCACTCAAACGCAGGTCTGCAAGATCGGCGTTTGGGTGATTTCTTGTTTGGGACAGTCCCAGCAGATAATCGGCGGCCACGCCGTAAAACTTCGCCAGCTTGATAATGGCATAGTGGCTGATGTCCTTGAAGTCCTTTGCTTCATAACTACCCAGTGCAGACTTGGAGAGATTTACCTGTTCTTCAAGCTGCTCCAGCGTCAGCCCACGCTCCACACGCAAATCTTTCAATCGTTCTTGTATGGATAGTTCCATGCTCTCCCTCCTTGTCTGCTCGATAAATGGGAACTGTGTTATCTTAATCTTCACTCAATGTTTTCAACATGAGTTCTTAAATAATCAAAATATTTTTTGCCATCATCATTACCGTCCTCGTCAGGCTCAAATATCTCCCTTCCTTCAAACATATAGGCTCTAAGCAAATATTCTGTGGCGTTTTTTTCGTCCCCTATTTCTAAACAACATTCACCTAATCGAAGCATAACAAACGGATTTCCATATCCCTCGCCGCTCAAATTCCCCCTTGCTTTGTCAAAGCATTCGTGTGCTTTTTCGTATTGTTTCTTTTGAAAATAAATATCGCCAATGGCAGCTAAAAACCATATGGTTTCACTGTAAAATTGCTGTGGCTCTGGGATTAGGCTAAGAGCTTCTTTCCATGCTTGTATAGCTTCCTCATATTGTTCTTCTTCCTCAAACTGATTGCCTTTTTGGGCTAATTCATCTAATTTAGTTTTTATTTGTGGTGTTAGTTCATCAATAGCCACTTCTTCATTTTTCTTCTTTGAAAACAGTCCCATAATATACCTCCGTGAAATTTCGATTTGCCATTCTATTTCTTCTATTCTACCACAATTCCAAGAGCGTGGAAATAGAGAGTTTTCCGGGCTGATTTCCGACCTTATGGATATACGGGGCGGGCGGTCTTTTAGGTGTAGACTTAAGGTAGTTCATCGATGAGCTGCACCTTGAAAACAGAATGACCGTCCGAAAAGGAATACCCCGGCAGGGGAAGCACCGCAACGAGCCACTTCGGGACAAAATGTCCCGAAGTCCGGGGAGCGTGCCAACGCCGGAAATCCTTTCGGGGAGAACGGCTAAGGAAAAATGGAGGGAACACATGAGAGAGAACCCATATAAACGACTGCCGCCCATAGAGCGCAGGCAGGACGGTTCCCTTTACCGCATGACACCGGCACAGAGGAAACAGGCAAACGCCCTGATCCGCCGGGAGTGCTGCAACTATGAGGACGGGAACTGTATGCTCCTTGACGATGGGGACACCTGCGCCTGCCCGCAGACGGCTTCTTTCTCGGTCTGCTGTAAGTGGTTCCGCTGGTCGGTCTTGCCGCAAATCGGAACGCTGGAAGCAGAGATTTTCCGGGATAAGGACTTGAAACGCTGTGCGGTCTGCGGCGGTGTGTTCGTCCCTAAATCCAACCGGGCGAAATACTGTCCCGGCTGTGCCGCCAGAGTTCACAGGCGGCAGAAAACAGAAAGTGAACGGAAAAGGAGGTCTTGTGTGGACAGTTAGGGGCTGAAAAGTCCTTGATTTACAAGGCTTTGCAAGCACAGAACAGGGACAGGCAATAGAAACTACCGTCTGCCCTAGAAAACGGGGTTCTAACCGTCCACAAAATACGATATGACAAACACCATTTATATCCATCAGCCGGAAAAGGCGGTCAGCTTTACCCGGCTTCCCAATTTTCTTTTTGAAGCCCCCACATTCACGCCACTGTCCAACGAAGCAAAGGTATTGTATGCCTTTATCCTACGCCGGACAGACCTGTCCCGGAAAAACGGCTGGGCGGACGAATATGGGCGCATTTACCTCTACTATCCCATCAATGAGGTAGTGGAGCTGCTCCACTGCGGGCGGCAGAAGGCGGTCAACACCCTGCGGGAGTTGCAATACGCCGGACTGGTAGAGATTCAGAAGCAGGGCTGTGGAAAACCCAACCGCATTTACCCAAAATCCTACGAAGCGGTTCTAAACACCGACTTCAATAAATCCCGTTCCGGTACGCCGGAGGACTGAAAACCGCACTCCACAAGTACGATAATCAATCCTCTTGAAGTACGGAAACCGGACGGTATATAGAAATACAGAGATAAAAACGATTTTATTTATATCTTATCCATTCCTATCCGATCCGAGATATTTTCTGCGGGATTTTCCTGTGGAAAAGTCCCGGAAAGGAACGGAATGGGGAAAGGAGTTTCATGGCACAACACGCAATTTTGCGATTTGAAAAACACAAGGGCAATCCGGCAAGACCGCTGGAAGCCCATCACGAACGGCAAAAGGAACAGTACGCCAGCAATCCCGACATTGACACCAGCCGGAGCAAGTACAACTTCCATATCGTCAAGCCGGAGAGCCACTATTACCATTTTATTCAGAGCCGCATTGAACAAGCCGGATGCCGCACCCGCAAGGATAGCACACGCTTTGTCGATACGCTGATAACCGCCAGCCCGGAGTTTTTCAAGAAGAAGTCCCCAAAGGAGATACAGGCGTTTTTCCAGAGGGCGGCGGAGTTTCTAATCGGGCGGGTAGGCCGGGAAAATATCGTGTCGGCTGTGGTACACATGGACGAGAAAACACCCCACCTGCATTTGGTCTTTGTCCCGCTGACAGAGGACAACCGCCTGTGTGCAAAGGAGATTATTGGGAACAGAGCCAACCTCACAAAATGGCAGGACGATTTTCACGCCTATATGGTGGAGAAATATCCCGACTTGGAGCGTGGGGAAAGCGCCAGCAAAACGGGCAGGAAGCATATCCCCACCCGTCTGTTCAAGCAGGCGGTCAATCTCTCCAAACAGGCAAGAGCCATTGAAGCCACGCTGGACGGTATTACCCCGTTCAACGCCGGAAAGAAGAAAGAGGAAGCCCTCTCCCTGCTGAAAAAGTGGTTTCCGCAGATGGAGAATTTCTCCGGTCAGCTCAAAAAATACAAGGTCACAATAAACGACCTTTTAGCAGAAAATGAACAGTTAGAAGCCAGAGCAAAAGCCAGTGAAAAAGGCAAGATGAAAGATACGATGGAACGGGCAAAGCTGGAAAGCGAGCTGAAAGACATTCAGCGGCTGGTAGACCGTATCCCGCCGGAGGTGCTGGCAGAACTGAAACGACAGCAGCGGCACACAAAGGAAAGGTGATTGATGACAGAAAACATTTCACGCCGCAGCATGGCGGCACTGCACTTTGAAAATTAAATACGGAGGTACTATGGAGCATATCAGATACAAGAAAGAAACCGAAGTCGTGACTTTTCAGGGAAAGGAAATCACGCTGGAAAATCTCTCCCCGGTGTTCACGCCGGAGCAGGAAGCGGCAAAACGCCGGGAGCTGGAACAGCAGCTTTATGAGGTGTTCCGCAAGTATGCCGACAAACGGCAGAGTGAGGAAGCCGGGGCATAAGGTTTTCCGAAGCCATCATTGATTTGCGGGGCTGCTGGCGGTATAATAAAACTGTCAGCAGCTCCGTTTCTTTTTTAAGAAAAGGAGCGACAATATGAACAATCGAATAGACGCAATCTATGCAAGACAATCGGTGGACAAAAAGGACAGCATTTCCATTGAAAGCCAGATTGAATTTTGCAAATACGAGTTGAAAGGCGGTAACTGCAAGGAATACACAGACAAGGGGTACAGCGGCAAGAACACAGACCGTCCGAAGTTTCAAGAACTGGTGCGGGACATCAAGCGGGGGCTGATTGCAAAAGTCGTGGTTTACAAACTCGACCGCATCAGCCGTTCCATTCTGGACTTTGCCAACATGATGGAGCTGTTCCAGCAGTACAATGTGGAGTTTGTGTCCTCTACGGAAAAGTTTGATACCTCCACCCCGATGGGGCGGGCGATGCTGAATATCTGTATCGTGTTCGCCCAGCTTGAACGGGAAACGATACAGAAGCGGGTAACGGACGCTTACTATTCCCGCAGTCAGCGGGGCTTCAAGATGGGCGGGAAAGCCCCTTACGGCTTCCATACAGAGCCGATTAAGATGGACGGTATCAACACAAAGAAGCTGGTGGTAAATCCAGATGAAGCGGCAAATATCCGGCTGATGTTTGAGATGTACGCCCAGCCCACTACCTCCTATGGGGACATTACCCGGTACTTTGCGGAACAGGGGATTTTGTTCCATGGCAAAGAGCTGATACGCCCCACGCTGGCGCAGATGTTACGCAATCCTGTCTATGTGCAGGCAGACCTTGATGTGTACGAGTTTTTCAAAAGTCAAGGGACAGTCATTGTCAATGACGCCGCCGATTTTACAGGCATGAACGGCTGCTATCTGTATCAGGGGCGGGATGTGAAGCCCAGCAAAAAGAACGACTTGAAAGGCCAAATGCTGGTGCTGGCTCCCCATGAGGGCATTGTCCCCTCCGAAATCTGGCTGACCTGCCGCAAGAAGCTGATGAACAACATGAAAATCCAGTCTGCCCGAAAAGCCACCCATACATGGCTGGCGGGAAAAATCAAGTGCGGGAACTGCGGGTATGCCCTTATGAGCATTAACAATCCTGTGGGAAAGCAATATCTCCGCTGCACAAAACGGCTGGATAACAAGAGCTGTGCCGGGTGTGGGAAAATCATCACTTCGGAACTGGAAGCGGTTGTTTATCAGCAGATGGTAAAGAAGCTGGCAAGCTACAAGACATTGACAGGCAGAAAGAAAGCGGCAAAGGCAAACCCGAAAATCGCCGCCCTGCAAGTGGAGCTTGCTCATGTGGACGGCGAGATTGAAAAGCTGGTGGACAGTCTAACGGGCGCAAACAATGTCCTGCTCTCCTATGTGAATGTGAAGATAGCGGAACTGGACGGACGCAAGCAGGAACTTCTGGCGAGGATAGCGGAGCTGACGGTGGAAGCCATTAGCCCGGAACAGGTCAGCCAGATTTCCGGCTACCTCGACACTTGGGAGAATGTATCCTTTGACGACAAGCGGCGGGTGGTGGACTTGATGATTACCACCATAGCCGCTACAAGCGACAGCTTGAATATCACATGGAAAATCTGACGGGTGGAACCCCTCCCGTCAGATACCTACCCTGTGTAGTCCCTTGTAAACTGTATTTTCCTGTATAATAAAAAACGTGGATGTTGAAAATTGAAAATACCTCAGAGTACAATAAGACTACTGACTGGCAGGTTAGTAA
>NZ_JAOQKC010000032.1:27500-29126 GCF_025567165.1 Laedolimicola ammoniilytica | reverse complement strand
GGGTACTCTGCAAACAATAGCGGCTTTTCTCGACGCATGGCTCATGTGCTTCCCTACTTGATTTCGGTACGCGTCACGTCTTCGGATTGTTAAGCGGATTTGCCAACTTAACTCCTACTTCGCTTGCACCGGACTTTCCATTTCCGGCTCACACTCTCCACACGTGTCCCCACAGTTCTGTTACAGAGCAGTACAGGAATCTCAACCTGTTGTCCATCGACTACGTCTTTCGACCTCGCCTTAGGTCCCGACTTACCCAGGGCAGATCAGCTTTACCCTGGAAACCTTAGATATTCGGCCGGAAGGATTCTCACCTTCCTCTCGCTACTCATTCCGGCATTCTCTCTTTTTAACAATCCACAGCTCCTTACGGTACTGCTTCGTCTCGTTAAAAATGCTCCTCTACCAATGTACTAGGTACATTCCTGAGCTTCGGTGTCGTGTTTTAGCCCCGGACATTTTCGGCGCAGGACCTCTCGACCAGTGAGCTATTACGCACTCTTTTAATGTATGGCTGCTTCTAAGCCAACATCCTGGTTGTCTTTGAAATCCCACATCCTTTTCCACTTAACACGCACTTTGGGACCTTAGCTGCAGGTCTGGGCTCTTTCCCTTTTGACTACCCAACTTATCTCGTGTAGTCTGACTCCCGATGAGCATCTATATGGCATTCGGAGTTTGATATTCTTCGGTAAGCTTTGACGCCCCCTAGGAAATTCAGTGCTCTACCTCCATTAGACTCCATCGAGGCTAGCCCTAAAGCTATTTCGAGGAGAACCAGCTATCTCCGGGTTCGATTGGAATTTCTCCCCTACCCACACCTCATCGCCACCCTTTTCAACGGATGTGCGTTCGGACCTCCATTGCCTTTTACGGCAACTTCATCCTGGACATGGGTAGATCACCCGGTTTCGGGTCTGCCTGAACTGACTTCACGCCCTATTAAGACTTGGTTTCCCTTCGGCTCCACACCTTAAGTGCTTAACCTCGCCAGTCCCGGCAACTCGCCGGACCGTTCTACAAAAAGTACGCGGTTCCGCATATAAAGCGGTTCCACAGCTTGTAAACACAGGGTTTCAGGTTCTCTTTCACTCCCCTCCCGGGGTCCTTTTCACCTTTCCTTCACAGTACTATGCGCTATCGGTCACTAAGGAGTATTTAGGCTTACGGGGTGGTCCCCGCTTGTTCCCACAAGGTTCCACGTGTCTCGTGGTACTCTGGATACCGCCATGTCTGCTTTCCTTTCATGTACGGGGCTTTCACCCTCTCTGGCTGGCTTTCCCAAAACCATTCTACTAGAATTGCAGAATCAATTACGCGGTCCGAACCCCAGAGTGCACGCACTCTGGTTTGGCCTCTTTCCATTTCGCTCGCCGCTACTTTGGAAATCGAGTTTTCTTTCTTTTCCTCGCCCTACTTAGATGTTTCAGTTCAGGCGGTTCCCCTCCATACGTTATGAATTGGCGTATGGATGACTGAGGTCTTCTCAGCCGGGTTTCCCCATTCAGATATCTCCGGATCAATGGATATTTGCTCCTCCCCGAAGCTTTTCGCAGCTTATCACGTCTTTCATCGGCTCTTAGTGCCAAGGCATCCACCCTGCGCTCTTTCACGCTTGACCATTCT
>NZ_JAOQKC010000032.1:0-25000 GCF_025567165.1 Laedolimicola ammoniilytica | reverse complement strand
ATGTCAACACCTTTTTTCGAAATTTTTAATATTTTTTCTAAAGAAGGTACAATTCCCGGCTACACATGGCTGAAAAAGTCTGTTTTCCCCTGGTTTTAAGCCATTTTTACAGGCCCAGCCAATTCAGGAGCAAATTGTTGCGATAGAGCCAGGACAGGATACTGCTCTGGGCGGTCATTTTCAGAAGCTGGCCTCCGGCCTGGGTGGAGGCGCAGACGGTGATGACCAGGAAAAAGATCCAGACCAGGACGACACCCTCGGCGAAGCCCAGCACCAGTCCGGCGGTCTTGTTCAGGCCATGGAGGATCGGCAGATGAGATACGATGCCCAGGGAGAACAGAATACCCCGGATCAGAACGCCTGCCAGGAGCAGCGCGATCAGAAACGCGGCCCATCGTAAAATCTCGTCTGCCAGATAGCCGCTGACCGCATTTTCCATGCCAAGGACACGCAAAGCGTCCAGAAGCTCGATGTCGCTTCCTTCTATCCTATTCTGCAGGAAATGATACAGGCCGGTGCTTTCTTTTAAAAAGGTATGGAGATACGGCGATACTACGGATGTGATAATCAGGGTCAGTACCAGGCTTAAAACGCCTACAATTTTCCGAATAAAGCCTTTGCGGTGTCCGTCCCATGCGGATAACAGGATAAATAAGCCTACTGCGGGCAGTAACCAGTTCATGATATTTATTTCTCCTTCGTTATGATAACAGAGCGCCCCGGCAGCTATTTTGCCGAGGCTCTTCTGCTTTTTCTTTATGACCATAGGATATTCGCAGCGCGCGCATCCTATTACTGCAATCGGATGGTTTCGGTCCGGTCCGAAAATACCAGAACGAATTTATTGTGTCCATTTCCTTTATATAAATCCGCGATGACACTGTCGAAGGAGCCCTTGTATTTCAGGACGCCTTTTTCATTGTAGATCTCGCACTCATTTTCATTATATAAGATCAGATATTTGCCCGACAGCTTTACCTGGCTGTATTCCAGGTCGGTCTTCCGGGACAGAATCTGCTTCCCGGACGTGTCGTAGAGGTTCACACGGTATCTGCCGGCCTCCTCCTCATTTTCCGCCGTGGTGTCTTCGCCCAGGGTCACAATTCCAACGCGGCTGTCGCCCCAGAAGACACTCTCGATCTCAGCGTCCAGTATAACGGTATTCTTCTCCTCTGGAATCTCCGCGCCCTCATAGTAGATAATTTCCTGATCGGATATGGCTGCGCAGATGGATTTCCCGATATAGCGGATACGGGGAATCACGGTGTCTGTATACACTTTGGAGGAAACGATTTTGTCGACGAAATTGCTGCCCACGGAGCCAAAATTATAGAAGACCACGCAGCTGGCCGCCGAACCCTCCTGCACCTGCAGATAGGATACCGCCAGCTTCGTCCCGTCCGGAGATAGGGCGATGGAAATGGGTTGGCCGGTCTCATCCAGACTGCACCGGGATTCCGCCAGCTTATTGCCCTCCTTATCATAGAGGTAAATCCAGGACACCGTGCTGTCGTTCAGCAGAATGGCCGTCACGCCCTGGGCGGACACGCTGATCTGCTGGATCGGAAGCAGGGTGCTGATCTCGGTGACCGCGCCCTGAGCGTCAAAGACATATACGATATTACCCTGCTGATCCGCCACGGCCACCGCACCCTCACAGATGTCCACCATAGGGTTCTGCATATTGTAGGTCTGGCTCCAGATGGCCTCATTTTGGGAATCGATACAGGAAATACCGTCCTTGCTGTATTTCAGAAGCTTGCCATTGTATTCTGTATACAGGGTATTGACCGTGCTGCTGTGCTCTACTGTAGATACGGTCTCGTAGGACGTGTAGGTCTTATTCTGGGAGCATATGCTGTACGCCAGAAAACCGCACAGGACGACCGCCGCGCCAATCAGGTATTTCGCGCCCCTTCCCGCCCGGTGCCGGAACAGTTTCTTCTTATAATCATCCATGCCTCCGTCCTGCTCCTGGTAGGGCGGCGTGCCATATAACTTCGTTATCTTTGCCATGGGCTATTATCCTTTGCACTTCTGTGGCAGTCCGGAATTCTTCTGTGTTTTTCCGGGCTGCGTCTCTTTTTATGCTATGATAGCACAGATCCACTAGGGAAGCAAAAGTTTTTGTCCCTCCAGTATCCGGTCGCTGTCCTCGATTCCGTTCAGGCTGCAGATGGCGTCTATCTCGTCGTCCCGTCCATAGACCTGGCGGCTGATTTTCAGGAGGGTGTCGCCCTTACGGACGGTGTAGCTCTCCGGAATGGTGATTGCCTCGTTAGAAGCTGCGGGTGCGGAAGCCGATTCCTGGGTGGACGGTTCACCTGAAGATTCGGACTGTGACTGTGTATCTGCACTGGCCGTTGACTCATCCGCTTCTGCGGTTTCCTGATTTTCCCCGCTCTCCTGAGGGGTTGTTTCCCCTTCTGCTGTTCCATTTTCTCCAGTCTCCCCGGAGTCCTCTGCCGACGTTGTTTTCTCTGCGCCCTCCGCCACGTCCGCATCTTCAGCCTGTCCCAGATCCGCATACGCAGACTGAAGCTCCGCATCCTGCTGCTCCAGGGAATTGGTCAGTTCCCGCAGGGATGTCTCCAGTCCTTCCATTTTCTCATAATTATTGATAAGAGTAATCCCGATGACCAGCACTACCATCACCAAAAAGGTGCTGGCCATGTACAGGAAGGTCAAGACCCGCTTCTGGCCGGACTGCTCCTTTTTCTCCTGCACAATGGTCCGAAAGCTCTTGATGGCCCGATCCTCGAAATGTTCCTTCTCGTCAATACTCTCGCCGTCCCCGGTCTCGATCATGTAACGCTGCATGGCTTCGTTCCGCTCATAAAAGATGGCGTAGCCCCGCTGGCGGGTCAGCCTGCCATTTTCATAAGCGAAAAAATCCGCCTCGACCTCGGCGGAATCCGATACCATCAGAACCTTGTCCACACCGCCGAAATAGTTTACATGAATCTTCAGAAGCTCCGATCCCAGCTCCATGGGATAGCCGGGCAGAGACAGATACCATCCCAGGATGTCCAGATCCGCAAAGTACTCTTTCATGGCTCCGTACACCTCTGCCCAGGTCTCGTCAGTAAAGGGAATGCCTGCTTCCGTATATTCCAGGTTTTTCAGGCCCACGGCACCACGGATAAACAGATAGGGAAGCCCGTCCATCCTCTCGGAATGGCCCAGTAAAATCGCCACCCGGCTGTTCAGCGTCTCCTCGCCTGCCAGCCGCCGCAGATAGGTAATCACATAATCTTCTATATATATTTTACGTCTGTCCTCCGGATCGCCTATCTGGCGCACATTTTTCGGCAGCTCAATTTTACGCTCCGGCCCCGTCTCTTTCGCATTTTCTCTGTAAACGAACTCAATCATACACTCACCTCATTACCGCTGGTTTTGCTCATTTTCTGCATGGTAACACAGGACGGGCGCGAGGTGTGGCGGATGGTGTCGAGAAAATCGGAATTTTTTTCGACAGTCTGGAAATAGAATCCCGCCTGCGGCGGGTCGCATAAGCGTTTCCTATAGAGTAAAAAAGGCAGACGTCTTTGTGGACGTCTGCCTCTCTCAGCTTATGCTATTATTTTTTACTTATTTCAGCCAGTCTTTGATCTGCTCGTATACACCAGCGCCATCCAGCTTGTACTTCTCAAGCAGCTTTACTGCCGGGCCGGATTCGCCGAATACGTCGTATACGCCGATCTTCTTTACCGGAGTCGGAAGCTTCTCACTAAGTACATCGCAAACTGCGCTGCCAAGGCCGCCGATGACAGAATGCTCTTCTGCAGTTACTACCTTGCCAGTCTTCTTTGCGGACTTCAGGATGATCTCCTCGTCCAGCGGCTTGATGGTGTGGATATTGATTACCTCTGCGGAAACGCCCTCTGCAGCCAGCTTCTCAGCCGCTTCCAGAGCGCTGTTTACACAAAGTCCTGTAGCTACGATAGTAAGGTCTGTACCCTCTCTTAAGAGGATACCCTTTCCAATCTCAAACTTATAGTTTGCCTCATCATTAAATACCGGAACAGCCAGTCTGCCGAAACGCAGGTAAACCGGTCCCTCGTACTCGGCTGCTGCCTTTACGGCTGCTCTTGCTTCCACGTCGTCTGCCGGGTTGATGACTACCATGCCCGGGATTGTACGCATCAGGGCGATATCCTCGTTACACTGATGGGTAGCTCCATCCTCACCTACGGAGATTCCTGCATGAGTAGCAGCAATCTTTACATTCAGATGGGGATATCCTACGGAGTTACGAACCTGCTCAAATGCACGTCCTGCCGCGAACATCGCGAAGCTGCTGCAGAACGGAATCTTACCTGTGGTAGCAAGGCCTGCCGCGATACCTACCATATTGCCCTCTGCGATACCACAGTCGAAGAAACGATCCGGGTATGCTTTCTTAAATACGCCTGTCTTGGTTGCGCCGGCAAGGTCAGCATCCAGTACCAGAACGTTCGGATTCTCAGCGCCAAGCTCCTTCAGCGCATTACCATAGCTTTCTCTTGTTGCGACCTTCTTTACTTCTGACATAATGCTTCACCTACCTTCTCCAAATCTGCCATTGCGATTGCATACTGCTCATCGTTCGGAGCAGAACCATGCCATCCTGCGTTGTTCTCCATGAAAGAAACGCCCTTGCCCTTTACTGTCTTCATGATGATAGCTGTGGGCTGACCCTTGATGGTCTTTGCTTCGTTCAGAGCCATACGGATCTCATCGAAGTTGTGACCGTCAATGTTGATTACATGGAAGTTGAACGCTTTGAATTTATCATCGATGGGATACGGGGAGTTTACCTCGCCGATAGGTCCGTCGATCTGAAGATTGTTGTTATCTACAATGACGCACAGGTTGTCCAGATGCTTCGCGCCTGCGAACATGGAAGCCTCCCAAACCTGGCCCTCCTGGATCTCGCCGTCGCCCAGCAGTGTGTATACACGATAGCTGTCGCCGGATACCTTTGCGGAAAGTGCCATACCAACTGCTGCGGAGATTCCCTGTCCCAGAGATCCGCTGGACATATCAAGACCCGGTGTGTGCTGCATACAGGGATGTCCCTGAAGATGTGAGCCTACGTGTCTTAAGGTAACCAGATCCTCCTTCGGGAAGAATCCTCTCTCAGCCAGAACGGAGTACAGACCCGGAGCTGTATGTCCCTTGGAAAGTACAAAACGGTCTCTGTCTGCCTTCTTCGGATCCTTCGGATCAATGTTCATCTCTTCAAAATACAGATATGTAAACATGTCTGCTGCTGACAGAGATCCGCCCGGATGTCCGGACTTTGCGCTGTGAACGGCAGTAACGATGTCCTTGCGGACTTCATTTGCCGTCTTCTGGAGTTCTAAATTCGTCATGTTTGTCCCACCTTTATTTTATTTTTGAAAATTAAATTTTGCTTCTTTTAGTATACAGACACTTTCAGATCTGGTCAAGCCGTTCTTTGTGAATTTCCGTCAGTTCTTGTCTGAAATTCAGCATTTTTACAGCTCCACCCGTCCCTCCAGTGCCCGGAGCAGCGTCACCTCGTCGATATATTCCAAATCGCCGCCCACCGGTACGCCGCTGGCAATCCGGCTGACCCTGATTCCGGTCGGCTTGATGAGCTTGCTGATGTACATGGCTGTGGTCTCGCCCTCCAGGCTGGAGTTGGTGGCGATGATAACCTCGTCCACGTCGCCCTGGAGTCTCGTCATCAGCTCCTTCAGCTTGATATCCGCCGGACCGATTCCCAGCATCGGGGAAATGGCCCCATGGAGCACATGATAGACGCCGTCGTATTTCCCGGTTTTCTCATAAGCGGCCAGATCCCGGGTATTCTCCACCACCATAATCACCTTATGGTTCCGCTTAGGATTGGCGCAAATGGGGCAGAGCTCCTGATCCGTCATGGTAAAGCATTCTTTACAGTAACGGACATTTTTCTTTGCGCTTATAATGGAATCCGACAGTGCCTGTACCTTCTCCAGAGGCATATTGACGATATGAAAGGCCAGCCGCTGGGCTGTCTTGCCGCCGATTCCCGGAAGACTCGACAGCTGCTCGATTAATTTACTGATTTGACTGCTGTAATAGTCCATTAGAACGGAAAGCCTCCGCCAAGACCGCCGGTCAGGCCGGACATCATGGACGCGGAATCCTCTTCCTGCTGGCGCAGCACCTGATTTACTGCGATCTGGATCATTTCTTCCAGAGTCTCCACATCCTCGGGATCAATAGCATCCGGATCGATGGTCACTTTTGTGATCTCTTTCTTCCCGGTCATCTTGATCTCGACTGCTCCGCCGCCTGCTGCCGCGGTGTACTCCTTCTCGTCCAGAGCCTTCTGATTTTCCTCCATCTGGCGCTGCATCTTCTGAGCCTGCTTCATCAGGTTGTTCATGTTGCCGGGCATGCCCATTCCTCCCGGAAATCCACCTCTTTTTGCCATTTTTTTACTCCTCCTTATTCGTCTTCGAATTCTATTTCTGTATGAATGACCTGTTCGATGTCAATTGCTCCCACTTCTGCGTGGGGGTCATTTTCCATACAGGCTACCAGAATCTCCATATCCTTTCCGGTATCCTGTAAGATCACATTTTTAATCTCCTGAATGTGACGGGTCTCCTTCAGGAAAGCCTCGCCGGTGGGCGTGGCCGCGATGATGCCAAGCTTCCCGTCGCCGACTGCTTTCAGCTGCGCGTCCTTTAAGTAGGTGCGCAGGAGCGGGTGCAGGCGGTTCAGCACGTTGTGCCAATTCTTTACCACATTCTGTACGTCTTCGGGCAGGGACTTGGGCGCGGGAGGCGCAGGCACAGGTTTCTTCAGCTCTGCCGGGGCACTTGCGGGTGCTCCATTTTGCCAGCCGCCTCCGTAGGAAATGGCTCCGCTTTCCAGCTCTTCCATCTTCGCCTCGAACTCCTGTTCCAGCACGCGGATGCGATCCAGGAGCACGTCTGTGTTCGTCTCCATGGCGGGACGGCACAGCTTGATAAAAGCTACCTCCACCAACACCCGCTTCTGGGACGCATAGCGGATCTGCCCGCCCAGCTCCGAGAAAATACGGATGTAACGCATCAGGGTGTCGTCCTCGATCTGCAGGGCCTCTTCTTTCAGGCGGGCCAGATTCTCGGTGGAGACATCCAGAATGTCTTCCAGATTGTCATTGCTTTTTAACAAAAGCAGATTGCGCAGATACCAGGTGAAATCGCTCACGAACTGCCCCAGCTCCCGGCCCTGGATCACCAGCTCCTCAATTTCCGCCATGACGCCGGGCAAATTCCGTTCCAGCGTCATTCGCAGAAGCTTGCTGTAAACTTCGGTATCCACGGCTCCCAGCACGTCCAGGACGTGGTCGTAGGTCAGCTTCTGATTCAGATAAAAGGCAATACACTGATCCAGAAGGCTTAAGGCGTCTCGCATGGAGCCGTCCGCGGCCTTTGCGATATAGCGCAGGGCCTTCTCCTCGGTCTCCACGCCCTCTTTTTCCGTCAGCTCCTGAAGTCTGGCGGTGATGGTATCCGCCGTGATGCGCCGGAAATCGTACCGCTGGCACCGGGACAGAATCGTCACCGGAATCTTGTGGGCCTCTGTGGTCGCCAGAATAAAGATGACATAGGAGGGCGGCTCCTCCAGAGTCTTTAGCAATGCGTTAAAGGCTCCGATGGAGAGCATATGCACCTCGTCGATGATGTAGACCTTGTATTTACCCTCGGTGGGCGAGTAGGCTACCTCGTCGCGGATCTCTCGGATGTTGTCTACGCCGTTGTTGGAGGCTGCGTCGATCTCTATCACATTCATGGAAGTGCCTGCCGCTATAGAGCGGCAGGCCGCGCACGTTCCGCAGGGATTACCATCCACCGGATGTTCGCAGTTCACCGCCCGGGCGAAAATCTTCGCCACGGTGGTCTTGCCGGTACCCCGGGTACCGCAAAACAGGTAGGCATGTCCGATTCTGTCTGCATTGATTTGATTTTTCAGTGTGGTTACAATGTGATCCTGTCCCCGGACGTCACCAAACTCGGTGGGTCGGAACTTCCGGTAGAGGGCCATATACGACATGTGTTTCTTCCCCTTTGTAACTGTTCAGTTCCTGACCAGTTACAATGCAAAATCCATGAAAATCGGCTTCGCCGATGGGATTTTGCACTCCTGAATCATTTTCTTACGCCTTCAGCAGCAAGTGCTTCAGGCTGTAATGAACAGTTATTATTCTTTCTATTTTAATCTCCGAAGCTGATGCCGATCATCTTCGCTTCAGATATGATGGAAGAATTCGGGTCTACAAACTTCAGCTTGCCTGCAGACTCCTCCAGCGGGATCCGCTGGCATTCCCCATTAACAATACCAATCATGTATCCATAAGCGTCGTCTACGATGGCCTGTGCAGCCGCTGCGCCCAGTCTGGTGGACAGAACCCGGTCGTAGGGGCAGGGACTTCCGCCGCGCTGGGTGTGGCCCGGAACGGTGACGCGGACCTCGGTGCCCAGACGCTTGGTCAGCTGATCCGCGATCTCATAGGACACGGTCGGATACTTGTAGGTCTCCATGAATTTCTTCAAATCCTTCTTGCTCATTTCCGCACGTTCCTTGGGAATCGCACCCTCGGCTACAGCCAGGATAGTGAAGCCCTTCTTCTGCTTGTTGCGGGCTTCAATGGCCTTACAGATACTGTCGATGCTGTAGGGAATCTCCGGGATCAGGATGATGTCCGCGCCTCCGGCGATACCTGCGTGCAGGGTCAGCTGGCCTACCTTATGTCCCATGACCTCCACGATGAATACACGGCCGTGGGAAGCCGCTGTGGTGTGGATGCAGTCGATACACTGGGTAGCGATATCCACCGCGCTCTGGAAGCCAAAGGTCATATCGGTGCCCCAGATATCGTTGTCGATGGTCTTCGGCATGTGGATGATATTCAGACCCTCTTCCCGCAGAAGGTTCGCGGTCTTCTGGGTTCCGTTGCCGCCCAGGATCACCAGGCAGTCCAGACGCAGCTTGTGATAGGTGTGCTTCATGGCCTCCACCTTATCAAGGCCGTTCTCGTCCGGTACCCGCATCATTTTAAAGGGCTGGCGGGAGCTTCCCAGGATGGTTCCGCCCTTGGTCAGGATTCCCGAAAAATCTCTCGGGGTCAGCATCCGGTAATTTCCGTAAATCAGGCCCTTATAGCCTTCTTCAAAGCCGTAAAGCTCTACCTCGTCCAGTGCGTTGCATACACCCTTTACGATTCCGCGCATGGTCGCGTTCAGTGCCTGGCAATCTCCACCGCTGGTCAGCATTCCGATTCTTTTCATATTGCACGCCTCCATATATTTAATTTGCGCGCCATGCATCTGTAGTGTGTGCTCCGATGCTGAGGGTGCATGGCAATACTTATGGTTAGTTTAGCATAGATTGGGGATTCTCACAAGGGGTTGAGACGGATCGCCCGGGCAGATTTTTATGCCAATTTTTCGAAGAAAAATTTTGATTATCCCGAAAAACCCTTGAAATACAAGCACATTCGCAGGATTTCAGATTGATTTTACTACCAATTTACTACTTTTAACGGATTGCGCCTTGATATGCCGGAACATCTTGCGAGCATGAAACAACCCAATACAAACGCGACGCACTGGCGGCGCGGCACGTCGGCAATCACACAATTTCATATAGCACCGCACTGGCGGCGTTACCTTATCCCAACCGGGAAACAAGGAACGCCGCTATTTTTTTACCCTCATGTTACGCAGTAGGGGCAAAAAGAGTCTTGCTACACAAGGCTTTGCGGGTACGGTTTTCACAGGGTAAGGGATTGATACCTAAACCCTTAAAATCGCTGTTCTACCGCGTAACAAATATGCAGCAAAGGAGTTGATGAAGCTATGGCAGTTTTCCGCGTGGAGAGAAACACAGGATATACGGTTATGAGCAACCACCATTTACGCAACAAAGAACTTTCCCTAAAGGCAAAAGGGCTGTTATCGCAAATGCTGTCCTTGCCGGAGGATTGGGACTATACCCTTGCGGGACTGTCCTATATCAACCGGGAAAAAATCGACGCTATCCGCGAAGCTGTCCGGGATCTTGAAAGAGCCGGATATATTCAGCGTTCAAGGGAGCGCGACGAGAAAGGACGCTTGCGGGGAACTGATTACATCATCTATGAGCAGCCGCCTAACTTGGATTTACCTACATTGGAAAATCCAACATTGGGAAATCCAACATTGGAAAATCCTACGCAGGAAAAACCTACGTTGGAAAATCCAATGCAATTAAATAAAGATATACAAAAGACTGACTTACCAAAAAAAGAAAAATCAAATACGGATTTATCAAGTAACCATTCCATTCCTATCCTTTCCCCTAACCCCTCTCCTTTGAGGGAAGAAACGGCAGAGCCGGAACGGAAAGGAACGGAAGCGGCAGACGCATACAGCGTGTATGAGGAAATCATCAAGGACAATATCGAGTATGAGCATTTTATCAAGCATACCAACATTGACAGGGAACGCTTGGACGAGATTGTGTCCCTTATCCTTGAAACTGTCTGCACCAAACGAAAGACAATTCGTATCGCCGGGGACGATTATCCGGCAGAGCTTGTCAAAGCAAAGTTTATGAAGCTGAACAGCAGCCACATTGAATTTGTCTTTGACTGCATGAAAGAGAACACCACGAAAATCCGTAACATCAAGCAATATCTGAAAGCGGTACTTTTCAACGCGCCCAACACCATTGACAGCTATTACACCGCCCTTGTCAACCACGATATGTACGGCGGCTATTAAAAAACAGGAGGATTTTAATATGACACAGAAAACAGGAGCTTTGATTTTTGATGAAACGGCAGACCGTTACGACATTCGCTTTGACCTTAACGACTACTACGGAGGATTGCATTGTGGGGATTGCCTTGAAGTGTTTGTACGCGGCAAATGGAAGCCGACCCGCATGGAGTACGGGGACAACTGGTATCTTGTCGGTGTGAGGGCTTCGGATTTGAACGGGCTGCGGGTGCGTATCTAAAGGCGGCATGAAAAATGTACGCCTTATTTTTATGCCCCGAAGCGGCACACCACCCTAACCAAACTATGAAAGGAGGGATTTCATGCAAGATGAAGTCAATGAAAAAGTCGTGTCTTTAGCAATCAAAACATCTAAGCTGACCGCCGAAGTGCTGCAAAAGGCTATGAAAGCCCTGCTTGCCAAAGGCAAAGGGCAGCTAACCAAAGCCCCGCATGGGAAAATCACTATGCGGCAGCTTATGAAGCAGGGAGAAAAGGTTTCCAACATTGAGATTACCGACCAAAATATCAAAGCCTTTGACCCTATCGCAAGGAAAAGCGGGCTTGATTACAACGTCAAGAAGATTGAGAACGGCAAGCCGCCGACCTATCTTGTGTCTTTTAAGGGCAAGGATATTGACGTTATGACCGAAGCGTTCCGGGAATTTACCGCAAAGAAATTAGGCAGGGATAAAAAGCCCTCTATCCGCAAGCTGCTTTCCACTCTGAAAGACAAGGCGGCAGCTCTGAACGCACAGAAGGACAAAGTGAAGAAAAAGGACAGGGAGGTATCGCTATGAAGCCGGAACTTAAAAAGCTGCTTATCCTAAATGCCCCCTATCTGCTCTTTGTCTATCTCTTTGACAAAATCGGACAAGCGGTACGCCTTGCGCCGGGGGCTGACCTTTCCGGCAAGGTGCTTTCCCTTGCAGACGGCTTTTCCGCTGCCTTTGCAACCCCGCTTCCGAGCCTTGCCCCTATGGATTTGCTTATCGGTATTGTGGGGGCTGTCCTTATCCGGCTTATGGTGTACTTCAAAGGCAAGAACGCGAAGAAATACCGAAAAGGTATCGAATACGGTTCAGCCCGTTGGGGCAACGCCGAAGATATAAAGCCCTATACCGACCCGGTATTTCAAAATAACGTGCTTCTGACACAGACGGAACGGCTTACCATGAACAGCCGCCCGAAGCAGCCGAAGTATGCAAGGAATAAAAATATCCTTGTTATCGGGGGAAGCGGCAGCGGCAAGACGAGATTTTTTGTGAAGCCCAACTTAATGCAAATGCACTCAAGCTACGTTGTAACTGACCCGAAAGGTACGGTTTTAGTCGAGTGTGGGAAGCTCTTACAGCGCGGCGGGTATCGGATAAAGGTGCTGAACACGATAAATTTTAAGAAATCCATGCGTTATAATCCCTTTGCCTATATCCGCAGCGAAAAAGACATTTTGAAACTGGTAAATACCTTGATTGCCAACACCAAAGGGGACAGGGAAAAAGCCGGGGAGGATTTTTGGGTAAAATCGGAACGGCTCTTTTACTGCGCCCTTATCGGCTACATTTGGTACGAAGCCCCGGAGGAAGAAAAGAACTTCACGACGCTGCTTGAAATGATAAATGCCAGTGAAGCCCGCGAGGACGACCCGGAATTTCAGTCCCCCGTTGACCTCATGTTTGAACGGTTGGAGGAAAAAGACCCGGAACACTTTGCCGTCCGGCAGTACAAGAAATTCCTGTTATCTGCGGGAAAGACACGAAGCTCTATTCTCATTTCCTGCGGTGCGCGGCTTGCCCCTTTTGACATTAAGGAGCTGCGCGACCTTATGGAAACCGACGAAATGGAGCTTGACACCATAGGCGACCGCAAGACCGCCCTGTTTGTTATCATCAGCGACACCGACGATACTTTTAACTTTGTCGTGAGTATTCTTTACACGCAGCTTTTCAATCTGCTTTGCGACAAGGCAGATGATGAATACGGCGGCAGGCTGCCCGTCCATGTGCGCTGTCTGTTAGACGAGTTTGCAAATATCGGGCAGATACCGAAGTTTGAAAAGCTCATAGCCACCATACGAAGCCGGGAAATCTCCGCGTCGATTATCTTACAGTCGCAAAGCCAGTTAAAGGCAATCTATAAGGACAACGCCGATACCATAGTCGGCAACTGCGACACCACCCTTTTCTTGGGCGGCAAGGAGAAAACCACCCTCAAAGAAATGTCGGAAATCTTGGGGAAAGAAACCATTGACAGCTTCAACACTTCCGAGAACCGGGGGCGCGAGGTATCGCATGGGCTGAACTATCAGAAGTTAGGCAAGCAGCTTATGACGGAAGATGAAATAGCGGTTATGGACGGCGGGAAATGTATTTTACAGCTACGAGGGGTGCGCCCGTTCTTCTCTGATAAGTACGACATTACAAAGCACCCCAACTATAAATATCTTTCCGACTATGACAAGAAAAATACTTTTGATATGGAAAAGCATTTAAGGCGCAGACCCGCCCTTGTGAAGCCGGACGAAGTATTTGACTACTACGAAATCAGCGAAAGCGATTTGCAGGAGGACACCGACCATGAATAGACGTATCAGAAAGAAAAAGGACAAGAAAATCACAGAAGCCATAAACGGGCTTGTTTCGATTGCTGAACGACGGGAACAGCAGCGGCAGGCTGCTATCCGGCAGTTTGTGAAACGGTGTGAAGCCCTGTATGAGCAGCAGCGAAAAGAAAGGAGGAATTGACGCAGTAACAAAGAAAAAGACAACTTGCATGATACGCGCCCCTACAAAAATTCCTATCGCCCACACTGACAACTGAATACCGCCGCGCAGCAGACATTTAGGCAGCGCGGGGACTTATGACCGCGGCAGTTTGAAAACTGACCGCCGTTTTTTATGCCCTTTTACGGGCAAGCCGCATTTGCGGCAGAAAGGAGTTTTATGGAATTTTTCAACAGCGCAATCGGCGTATTACAGACTTTGGTTATCGCTCTTGGAGCAGGACTTGGCATTTGGGGCGTTATCAATCTGTTAGAGGGATATGGTAACGACAATCCGGGCGCGAATGCTCATGGTTAATAAAGAAGCACAACAAAACAGGACAAGGACAGTCAGCCCCGCCGCTATTCCGAGCAAGGCAAATTATAGGGTAAAGTCTAAAAAGCATTTGTAACATTTCTATAAACTCTATTGACTTGAACACCTCCGGGAGTTATAATATGTTTTGCTATTTAGGAACGCTAAATAGCAAAACTAAAGTGAGGTAGAGAGTATGGATAACAGGTATGTGCAGCAATTCAAAAAAGGCTCTCTTGAAATGATACTTTTGTGCTTGATCGGACGCAAAGAAACCTACGGCTATGAAATCATTACAGAGCTAAATAACAGCGCGTCCGTTTTGGGCTATGCAAAAGAGGGAACGATTTACCCTATTCTGTATCGTTTGCAGGAAGCCGAGTTAATCCAATGCCGATTAGCCCCGGCAGCGGCAAATGGCGGATCAAAAAAATACTACTCCCTTACCCATAAGGGCAGAGAGGTATTAGACGAGCTGATTTTATTTTGGGCGAGCTATGAAAGTTGTGTAAATGGCTTTATTGCCACCTATCAAACAGCGGAGGTATCAGAATGAAAGAGCAATACATTAAGCAAGTGGAAAAGGAATTGAGTTTAACACGCAAAGCAAAAAAAGAGGTCGTGCGTGATCTGAATGAAGTCTTTGCTTCTGCGTTGGAGCATGGCGAAACGGAACAACAGGTAATCGAACGGTTAGGCACTCCCAAAGAGTTTGCAGAGAATACCGCCGAGCAGTTAGGCATTGACAGCGCAGCACCGCAGAAACGGAAAGGGATTATTTCGAGCGTTGCAGCCCTTGTCGTTGCCGTTGCAGCGTTTGTGATTTACGCCACTACCCAATCCGGGAAAGTGCCGGACGGGGCAATCGGACAAGCAGACGCAATGACAAACATTCAAGTTGAGGGAGCTTTTGGATTTGACGCTTCACAAATCATTTTGGCAGTCGGTGTAATCGCGGTTACAATCGCAATCATTCAGATTATCCGAACCGTCCGCAAAAACAGGAGGTAGCTATGAAAAAATTTGTTTCAATAATCGCTATTTTACTTATGCTTTCTTTGGCTGCCTGTTCCAATCAAGATACGCCGTCCGCTGCGGATAATCCAAGCAATACACAAACAGAAAGCAATACCATGCTTGACGCGGGTGTATGGCCTGTGAATGAATACACCGAGGGGCTTCCCGTCCCGTCCGGTACGGTCGGTTGGGCTATGCTTGATACGGAACATGAGAATTGCAGTATCAGTATTGTGGATATAAGCGAAACCGACTATAACGACTATTTAGAGCTTTTGAAGCAAGAGGGGTTTTCTATAATAGAGGAAGTGTCGGAAGAAATTGAGGGACAGGACTATGTTTCTATCGGTACGCTTTTGTCAAATGGCGAAAAGGGATTGAGTATCAGCTACATTCCCGATAACTTCACAATTTACATTTCTTTCCTTAAATAATGAAAATTAAAATGATTAAATCGCCTGATAGGTGGGTGCTTTGCCCTATTTGTGGAAATAAAACACGAACAAAGATACGCCCCGATACAATACTTGAAAATTTCCCTCTGTTCTGTCCGAAATGCAAACAAGAAACACTAATCAGCGCAAAAGATTTGAATGTAGCTGTAATCCCACAACAAATAGCGGAATCAGCCGGAGCAGTCAACGGTCAAGATGAACGGCGTATAAATGCGCCGCCGTTGACAGCCCTGCCTGTTTCCGCTGATGGGTAATCAAGGGAGCGACAGACTAAAGTGCTGTCGCTCCCCTCACATTATGGAAATGAAAATTGAATATCGACCAAGCTGCAACGCCACAGATTTTTTGAAAGTCCGTGGCGTTTTTTTTGCGCCCATTTTTGGCAGACCGCACATTCCTGTTGTTGTAGAAAGTGACGGGGAAATTTGCCCAAAACGGTCTTGCGTACCGTAGTAGTGATGAAAAGAATACCGCAGCCATTTGGAAGAAAGGTATGGGGCTACCGTAGTAGTGATGAAGAAATCCAAGGGAGCGTTTGGCATTTTCCATTTCCGTCCGTAGAAGAAAGCAAAACCACAGCGGGCAGGACACGCCACCGCAATCGCTATATTGACGGAAACAAGCCAAGCCGCCCCCTGCGGATTGCCGCAAAGTCAGCCGTAGAGGAAAGCGGCAGTTTCTTAGAGCAAGATTCTACCACGGTGCCAAAATCCGCATATCTGCGGTTTTGCCCCTGCGGTAAATCTTGTTGGGGAGTGCCTTCCCCAAACCCTGCTATGCGGCTTGCGCCGCAAAAAATCTTCCGAAACCGTTTGGCAATTTTGCTTTTTTGGTGGTGTGGGTAGTAAAAGGGGCAGCTTGCCTTTTTCAGACCACCACGCCGGAATACCACGCACAGAAAGGAGTGATACCCATAGCCAAGAGATACAACACGCCCCACCGCAGCCATGTAGTCAAGACCCGCATGACCGAGGAAGAATACGCCGACTTCACCGGGCGGCTGGAGCATTACGACATCAGCCAAGCCGAGTTTATCCGGCAAGCCATAACACGGGCTACCATTCGCCCCGTTGTTACCATTTCCCCGGTCAATGATGAACTGCTTGCCGCCGTTGGGAAGTTGACCGCCGAATACGGGAAAATCGGCGGCAACCTCAACCAGATCGCCCGCGCCCTCAACGAGTACGGCACACCCTACAACGCACTATCCGGCGAGGTACGGGCAGCCATAGCCGACCTTGCCGCCTTGAAGTTTGAAGTCTTGCGAAAGGTAGGTGAAGCGGTTGGCAACATTCAAACATATCAGCTCTAAAAATGCCGACTACGGCGCAGCCGAGCAGTATTTGACCTTTGAGCATGACGAGTTTACCATGCGCCCCACCCTTGATGAAACCGGGCGGCTTGTTCCCCGCGAGGACTATCGGCTTGCCACTTTGAACTGCGGCGGCGAGGATTTTGCCGTTGCCTGTATGCGCTCCAATCTCCGCTATGGCAAAAACCAAAAGCGGGAAGATGTGAAAAGCCACCACTATATCATTTCCTTTGACCCACGGGACGGGACAGACAACGGATTGACCGTTGACCGGGCGCAGGAGTTGGGCGAGAGATTTTGTAAAGCACACTTCCCCGGACACCAAGCCATTGTCTGCACCCACCCGGACGGACACAACCACAGCGGCAATATCCATGTGCATATCGTCATTAACAGTCTGCGGATTGAGGAAGTACCCTTGCTGCCCTACATGGACAGACCGGCAGATACAAAAGCCGGGTGCAAGCACCGCTGCACCGACGCAGCTATGGAGTATTTCAAAGCCGAAGTCATGGAGATGTGCCACTGGGAAAACCTCTATCAGATTGACCTCTTGCATGGGAGCAAAAACCGGGTGACGGAGCGTGAATACTGGGCGCAGCGGAAAGGGCAAGCCAAGCTGGACAGGCAGGCCGCAGCACAAGCCGCCGCTTTACCCGCCGGGGAGCAACCGCCCAAGCCCACCAAGTTTGAAACGGACAAGGAAAAGTTGCGGCAGATTATCCGAGCCGCCCTGTCCTCTGCTACCAGCTATGACGAGTTTTCCGCTTTACTTCTCCGGCAGGGCGTGACTGTCAAGGAGAGCCGGGGGCGATTGTCCTACCTCACGCCGGAGCGCACCAAGCCCATCACCGCCCGGAAGCTGGGGGACGGTTTTGACCGCACCGCCGTACTTGCCCTTTTGGAGCAGAACGCCCACAGAGCCGCCGAAAAAGCCGCAGCCATACCCGAATACACCCGCACTATCCGGGAGCGATTACAGCAGGGAAAAACAGCGAAAACCGCCCCGAAACAGGGCGCTATCCAGCGCATGGTTGACCGGGAAGCCAAGCGAGCCGAGGGGAAAGGCGTGGGCTATGACCGCTGGGCGGCTGTCCACAACCTCAAACAGATGGCGGCTACCGTTGCCGCCTATGAGCAGTACGGCTTTACTTCCCCGGAGCAGCTTGACGCAGCCATTACCGCCGCTTATGCGGATCTCCATGACAGCACCGCAGAACTGAAAACCCTTGAAGCGGCGTTGCAGGACAAAAAGGAGTTGCAGGGCTATGTCCTGCGCTATGCCAAGACCAAAGATGTGCGGGACGGATTGAAAGCGCAGAAATCGGACAAGGCAAGAGCTGCCTACCGACAGAAGCACGAAAGCGACTTTATCATAGCGGACGCAGCCGCCCGGTACTTCCGGGAGCATGGCATAAAGAAGCTGCCAACCTACAAATCCCTGCAAGCCGAGATTGAGCAGCTAACCGCCGACAAGAACGCCCGGTACAACGATTACCGGGAGAAAAAAGAGCGTGTCCGGGAGTTGCAGACGGTCAAGGGCAATATCGACCAGATGATGAGGGGCGCACCGAGCCAGCAGAAAAGGCACGAACATGACCGATAAACACCGCCCCGAAATGATACCGAAACCATACAAAAACAGGGGTATGCCCTGCACCCTACCCGCAATACCACCCGGCATTTTCAAGGGGCTTACAGGGCAGAAAATCCCCGAAAATGACACCGGGAATATACAGATTTACCGCCTATCCTGCTACACCGCAGGAAACGGCAGAAAGGAGCGTCACCCATGCCACGCATGAGCAAGAAGCGGCGGCTTGAATGGTCTTTCTTCCTCAACCACCGCAACCGTATCACCTACAACGACCTATGCCGGGGCTGTACCCACGACTGCAAGCAGAGTTTCCGGGCTATCGTGGTACTCTGCCCCCGGTATTACTCCAAACGCTGGAAAAAGGAGGACACCGCCAATGTCAGATAACCGCAAATATTACTACCTCAAGCTGAAAGAGAACTACTTTGACGAGGACGCTATCGTGCTGCTGGAAAGTATGCAGGACGGTATCTTGTACTCCAATATCCTCTTGAAGCTGTACTTAAAATCGCTGAAGAACGGCGGGAAGTTGCAGCTTGACGAGAATATCCCCTACACGGCGCAGATGATTGCCACCATTACCCGGCAGCAAGTCGGCACAGTAGAGCGTGCTTTACAGATTTTCTTGAAGCTGGGGCTTGTAGAGCCGCTGCAAAACGGCGCACTCTACATGAGCAATATTGAACTGCTGATAGGGCAATCTTCCACCGAGGGGGAGCGCAAGCGCAGGGCAAGGCTTGAACTGCAAAAAGCCCTGCCAAAGCATGGTGCGGACAAATGTCCACCATATCAAGCGGACATTTGTCCACCAGAGATAGAGATAGAGAAAGAGATAGATATAGAGTTAGAGAAAGAGAGAGAGGGAGATATAGGACACCCCGCCCCCGCCGCCTATGGCAGATACAGCAATGTTTTCCTGTCTGATACAGAACTTGCGGAACTGCAAGAGGAATTACCCGGCAAATGGGAGTTTTATATTGACCGTCTTTCCGGCTATATCGCTTCCACCGGGAAGAAATACCGAAACCACGCTGCCACAATCCGCAGATGGGCGGCAGACGATACCGCAAAGGCAGCCCCGAAACAGGGCATACCCGATTACACCTACAAGGAGGGACAGAGCTTATGACGAATGATTTTGAAAAGGTTTTCGATACCGCAGCCGAGCCGCAGGACTACACCGGGGAGGACGGGCTTTTGTACTGCGGCAGTTGCCGGACACCGAAAGAAGCATATTTCCCGGCAGATAAAGCCGCCCTGTTCGGGCGTGACCGCCACCCGGCAGAGTGTGACTGCCAGCGGGCGAAACGGTTAGAGCGTGAAGCCGCCGAGCAGCGCAGGAAACACCTTGACACCGTAGAGGACTTGAAACGCCGGGGATTTACCGACAGCAAAATGCGGGAATGGACTTTTGCCAATGACAACGGCAAATGCCCCCAAATGGGAATGGCGCACAGCTATGTGGAGCGTTGGGAGCAGATGAAAGAGGGCAACCACGGCTTGCTGCTATGGGGCAAGGTAGGCACAGGGAAAAGCTATTTTGCCGGGTGCATTGCAAACGCCCTTATGGAGCAGGAAATCCCCGTCCGCATGACAAACTTTGCCCTTATCCTCAATGACCTTGCCGCCAGCTTCGAGGGGCGCAACGAGTACATTGACCGGCTTTGCCGCTACCCCCTGCTTATCATTGACGATTTTGGAATGGAACGGGGGACGGAGTACGGTTTGGAGCAAGTCTACAATGTGATTGACAGCAGATACCGCAGCGGCAAGCCGCTGATCGTCACCACCAACCACACGCCGGATATGCTGGAAAACCCGCAGGACACCGCCCACGCCCGTATCTATGACAGACTGATTGAAATGTGTTCCCCTGTCTGCTTCACGGCAAAGAATTTCCGAAAGGAAGCCGCAAAAGCCAAGCTGGACAGGCTGAAAGAACTGCTGAAATGAAAGGAGTTGCCTATGACCGATAAAAAGCACCGCACCGCCAGCCCCACAGACCGCCGCCCGGATTGCGTGACGGAAACCCGCATGGGTAACACCGTCCTCATTGTTTCCGGCTTTTTCAAGAAAGACACCACCGCCACCGCAGCCGACAAGATGATGAAAGTGCTGGAAGCGGAAACCGCAGCCGCACCAAAGCCGCCCTATACTGCATGAGCCGGGGGTATGAGAAAAGCGGTCATGCCGGGGAGCATGACCGCTGGAATGGGAGTGATTATAACGCCGCTATTTCATCTGCTATCTGATTTGGCGAACTGTTAGAAACATCAATCCTTTTTGTATATAACAGTCGGTACTTCGGAAGATATGAAATGCTTTTTTCAATAATTGATGGCAAACGAACACCCTGCTCTATATCTTTGCGCAGTCTTTCGCTCAATACATCAGGGTCACAAACCAAGGAAACGCAATAAACCTTGCAATCTTTATGGTCTAACCTTGATAGAATGTCGTCAATTATACTCTGTTCGTGCATTACCCAACAAAAAATGATGTTGTCATATGCAGAACAATGAATGAAGTTGTTAAGCAAATGACTAATGTTATCTATAACCATAATTTTTGTTTCTTCTGTAACTTGAAATGGGTCAGAATCCCAGCACCAATCGCCATCAAGGAAAACGCTGTTTGATAATTTTGTTTTTAAGATTTGTGCTACTGTTGTTTTTCCAACACCCATTGCCCCGCCGATTAAATATATTTTCTTCATGTGGCTATTCTCCCGCTTAATAATTGCTTTGACAAAAGTATAGCACAGAAGTATGAACTTTTCTACCGCTTGTGTGACATGACAAGCCTTTTTTGAAAAATCGTCATTATGACAGGCGATAAAGAAGCAGAAACCACTATACAGACCGCCGCCCCGTATGGTACAATCTTTGTACGGAATAGCGGGGCGGCTGTCGGAAATGGAGGAAACCATGATTAGACAGACCACCCAATTAGCACCCGTTACCGCCCTTTACGCAAGATTGAGTAAAGATGATGAATTGCAGGGCGAGAGCAATTCCATATCCAACCAAAAGCGCATTTTGGAAACCTATGCCCGTGACAATGGATTTTTGAACTACCGTTTTTTCGTTGACGACGGATGGAGTGGGGCGAACTTCCAAAGACCCGGCTTTATGGAAATGATGGATTGCGTGGAGAATGGCGAGGTAAAATGCGTCATTACCAAAGACCTATCCCGCATGGGGAGGAACTACCTGCAAGTCGGAATGTTTACGGAAATCACTTTCCCCAAGAAAGGCGTCCGCTTTATCGCCATCAATGACGGAGTGGACAGCGCACAGGGCGACAACGACCTAACGCCGCTAAAAAATCTTTTTAACGAATGGATGGTGAGAGACACGAGCAGGAAAATCAAGGCAGTTTTCAGAAGCAAGGGCATGAGCGGCAAGCCCATTACCAGCCAGCCCGTCTATGGCTACTTAAAAGGCGAGGACGGACGCTTTATCATTGACGAGGAAGCCGCCCCGGTAGTCAAGCAGATATTCAGCTTGTGCCTTGCCGGGAACGGCCCGACCAAAATCGCCCGTATGCTCACCGAGCAGGAAATCCCCACGCCGGGGACGCTGGAATACCGCAGGACGGGCAGCACCCGCCGCTACTACCCCGATTACCCGTACAGATGGGCGACAAATACCGTTGTCCATATCCTTGAACGCAAGGAGTATCTGGGGCATACGGTAAACTTCAAGACCGAGAAAATCTCCTACAAAGTGAAGTCCAGCGTAGAAAACCCGGAGGAAAAGCAAGCGGTATTCGAGAACACCCATGAGCCGATTATCGACCTTGCCACATGGGAACGGGTGCAGGAGTTACGCAAGCAGCGCAAACGCCCCAACCGCTATGATGAAGTGGGCTTGTTCTCCGGCTTGCTGTTCTGCGCCGACTGCGGCAGCGTCCTCTACCAGCAGAGGTATGAGAACAAGACAAGGCGGCAGGACTGCTACATCTGCGGGAACTACAAGAAGCGTGTCAAGGACTGTACGGCGCACTTTATCCGCACCGACCTTTTGACAGCGGGAGTGACCGCCAATCTGCGGAAAGTGACCGACTATGCGGCAAGGCACGAAAAGCAGTTTATGAAGCTGCTGATCGAGCAGAACGAGGACGGGGGCAAGCGCAGAAATGCCGCCAAGAAAAAGGAACTGGACGCAGCCGAGAAGCGCATAGCCGAGTTGTCCGCTATCTTCAAGCGGCTTTATGAGGACAGCGTGACCGGGCGCATTTCTGATGAACGGTTTGCGGAGTTGTCGGCAGACTATGAAGCCGAGCAGCGGCAGCTTAAAGAGAGAGCCGCCGAACTGCAAGGGGAACTTGCAAAGGCGCAGGAAGCCACGGTAAACGCCGAGAAGTTTATGAACATTGTCCGCAAGTACACCAGCTTTGAGGAACTTACCCCTACCCTGCTGCGGGAGTTTATCGAGAAAATCGTAGTGCATGAGTGCAGCTATGACGAGAACAAAAACCGCAGGCAGGAAATTGAAATCTATTATTCTTTTGTCGGCAAGGTAGACTTGCCCGAATAATGCCCGACCTGTCCGGCACAATGCGCAAGTGCCGGATAGGAACGGCAAAAAATTTTACACTTCTATTGCTTCTTTATATTACACAACCAAAATCACAGGGCATTAAGCAGCTCATGGCGGGCGGCGGCGTTGCCCTTATCGGCACTATCCTTGTACCTCTGCTTTCCGGCTTGTTCGGTTAAGCGCGGGTAGCTGCCTATGCAGAGCATACTTGACGCGATTAACGAATGGATAAAGGAAATCCTTATCGGAGCGATAAACGGTAATCTGTCAACTATGTTCGGGGACGTAAACGAAAAAGTCGGGACTATCGCAAACGAGGTAGGACAGACCCCGCAGGGTTGGAACGCAAATATTTTCAGCATGATACAGACCCTTTCTGAAAATGTAATCGTTCCGATTGCGGGGCTTGTCATTACCTATGTCCTATGCTACGAGCTAATCAGCATGGTAACGGAAAAGAACAATATGCACGACATAGAAACATTCATGTTCTTTAAGTGGATATTCAAAGCCTTTGTCGCGGTGTTTATCGTAACCAACACGTTCAACATCACAATGGCGGTCTTTGATATGGCGCAGCATATCGTTTCCGGCGCAGCGGGGGTTATCGGCGGCGATACGAATATCGACGTTGCCGAAGCCCTTGCCACCATGCAGGAGGGGCTTGAAGATATGGAAATCCCCGAACTGCTCTTACTTGTGCTTGAAACAAGCCTTGTAAGCCTTTGCATGAAAATCATGTCCGTACTGATAACCGTTATCCTCTACGGCAGAATGATAGAGATTTACCTTTACTGTTCGGTATCGCCTATTCCATTTGCGACCATGACCAACAGAGAATGGGGACAGATTGGAAACAACTACCTAAAAGGGCTGTTCGCTCTTGGTTTTCAAGGCTTCCTCATTATGATATGTGTCGGTATTTACGCCGTACTGGTAAACGATATGATAATCGCAGACAATCTGCACAGCGCGGTATTTTCCCTTGCCGCCTATACGGTTATCCTCTGTTTTTCCCTGTTCAAATCCGGCACACTGGCAAAATCCATATTCAACGCCCACTAAGGGCAGAAAGGAGGTATTTTCTTGGCGTATGTACCTGTACCCAAAGACCTTTCCAAAGTCAAAACAAAAGTCGCTTTCAATCTGACAAAGCGGCAAATCGTTTGTTTTGCGGCGGCTCTCTTAATCGGACTGCCGCTGTTTTTTTTGCTCAAAGGCAGCGCAGGGACAAACCTTGCGGCTATGGCGATGATTGTCGTCATGCTCCCCTGTTTCCTGCTTGCCATGTATGAAAAACATGGGCAGCCCCTTGAAGTGGTGGTAAGAAATGTCGTTCAGACAAAGTTTACCCGCCCAAAGGAGCGACCTTACAGAACCGAAAACCTATACGCTGTCTTGGAAAAGCAGCGAAAACTTGAAAAGGAGGTATCAGCGATTGTCAAAAGGACAAACAAAAAAGACGCGGGAAGCCGCAGGAAACAGGCGTAAGCTGACCCGCGCCGAAAAGAAACAGATTGCCGAAGCTATCCGAAAGGCAAAGGGGGACGGCAAAGCCCGCACCGCACAGCAGACCATTCCTTACCTTGCCATGTACCCGGACGGTATCTGCAAGGTTACGGAAAAGAGATATTCAAAGTGCGTCGTGTTCGAGGACATCAATTATCAGCTTGCACAGGCAGACGATAAGACCGCCATTTTTGAAAACTGGTGCGATTTCCTCAACTACTTTGACGCGAGCGTGAGCGTGCAGCTTTCTTTCATCAATCAAGGGACGCAGCGGGAACAGGCAGAAAAAGCTATCACTATCCCGGCACAGGAGGACGCTTTTAACTCTATCCGCACCGAGTATTCGGATATGCTGAAAAATCAGCTTAGTAAAGGCAACAACGGGCTTGTGAAGCACAAATACATTACCTTTACCGTTGAAGCCGATAACAAGGCGGCTGCAAAATCAAGACTTTCCCGTATCGAAACCGACGTGTTTAACAATTTCAAGGTGCTTGGCGTAACCGCCCGCCCCTTATCCGGCTATGAACGCTTAAAGGTGCTGCATGGGGTATTCCACCCGGAGGGCGAGCCGTTCTCCTTTTCCTTTGACTGGCTTACCCCGTCGGGGCTGTCTACAAAGGATTTTATCGCCCCGTCCTCTTTCCGTTTTGGCGAGGGCAGATATTTCCGCATGGGGAAGAAAATCGGCGCGGCGAGCTTCCTTGAAATCCTTGCGCCGGAGCTTAACGACCGTAT
>NZ_JAOQKC010000031.1:0-32636 GCF_025567165.1 Laedolimicola ammoniilytica | reverse complement strand
TATGCAGGAAAAAGCAAGAAAAAGAAACCCCCACCCCTCAAGAATGAGGGGCAGGGGAGTTGAATAGGCGAAGCCTATTTTTTAGAATTCTATTCTGCTCGTTGTTGGTACGATTTATTCAATAAAAGTACGTAAATGATACCTTATTGAGAATTAATATCAACGAATCCCCTTGCGCTATCCCTATAAGTATGATAGGATAAACACATGAGTTAGGAAGAACTAACCCAAAAAACCATTCAAAGCGGATAGACAGAAGCCGTTTTGAGTACATAACAAAACCAACATACGGGAATCCTGAAAATGGATTCTTTTTAAAAGACAAGCGGTTAGCTAGAGCTAACTAACACGCGTCAGGACATTTACAGCAGGAAAGAGAGGGCATGCGTATGAGTATAGTGATAATCGGAGGACACGACCGGATGGTGCGCCAGTACCATGACATCTGCAAGGCACATAAATGTAAGGCAAAGGTATTTACCCAGATGACAGGCGACTTGAAAAAGCAGGTCGGCAGACCGGATCTGTTCGTACTGTTCACGAACACCGTATCCCACAAGATGGTCAAATGTGCCCTGGAAGAAGCCAAGAGGAACAACATTGAAGTCGTTCGCTGCCACACCAGCAGCCAGGCAGCCCTGGAAGAGATTCTCGGGAGCTATTGCTAATGGCAGGGGGACGATGCGAGCTGGAAAAGCTCCTGGCTAACCATTGCGCGCCGGTGTTCTGCCATAAAAAAGCGTCGAATCTGGTGGCAGCCAGACGGGAACTGCTGGAGGCGCTCCCGGAGGTACTTGCAGGCAGCAGTATCTCCTGGATGAAACTCTGCGGCTGTAAAAAATATTGCCACATCCTCTTCTATGACAGAGAACGGCTGGAGCGGTACCTGAAGAGAGAAGAGCATCAGAACTTCCTGGGCGGACATGGTTATGCAGGCCGTACTCTGGAAGAGCAACTGACACTACTGGCGGAGCGGTACGAGAGCTATCAGAAGCACGGAAGCGCATTTCCCCATGAAATCGGTCTGTTTCTGGAATATCCCCTGGCGGATATCGAGGGCTTCATCGAGCATCAGGGCAAGGACGCACTGGAGAGCGGATACTGGAAGGTCTACGGCGACGTGGAACAGGCGAGAGCGGCGTTCCGTCTCTACGATGAATTGAAGGCGGCGCTCACCACCATGCTGGCGGCGGGCGTAAGCTTTCGCGAATGCTGCGCGGCACAGGCGGCCGCATAAAGCGCAGGAACGCGTACAAGACGCATAGAAGGCTGCAACAGCTTTTTATAAAAATAAGAGAAAAGAAAATCAGGAGGAGTATCATGAAAGTAGTATATTGGAGCAGCACAGGAAACACAGAGAGAATGGCAGAGATGCTGGGCGAGGAGATCAAGAACGCAGGAGGCGAAGCAGAGGTATGCGAGCTGTCCACCGTATCCCCGGCAGACCTGGCAGGCGAGGACAGTTTCGCGCTGGGCGCTTCCGCCATGGGCGACGAGGAGTTGGATGAGGGCGAGGTAGAGCCGTTCGTAGAAGAGCTGGAGAAATCCGTATCCGGTAAAAAGGTAGCGCTGTTCGGTTCCTACGACTGGGGCGACGGCGAGTGGATGCGCAAATGGGAAGAGCGCATGAAAGAGGCCGGAGCAGAAGTGGTCGGCACCGTCATTGCCAACAACGAGCCGGGCGACGAGGACCAGGCAAACCTGGCAGAGCTTGCGAAAAAGCTGGTATAAATTCGTAAAAGACGGAGGGCCCGAAAGGGCCCTTCTGCTGTATCATAGAGTTAGTTAAAACAAACAATTAGTATTGACAAACTTCTTCGGATGTGTTTTAATAAGTACTGGAAAAAGAAATTGAGAGTTATTCTCAATATACAGTATTCCAGAAATACCTTGCAAGCATATGAGATAGGAGATAGAATGTCAGGAGAGGAATGGAAAAATATGAGTCAGGAGATGATTCTTGGACGCCTGCGGGAACGAGGATATCGTATTACAAAACAGAGAAAGCTGATTATCAGTACCATTCTGGAGAATGACTGTTCCTGCTGCAAAGAAATCTATTATCAGGTAAGAGAAAAAGACCAGACCGTCGGCATCGCCACTGTATACCGTATGATTAAGACCTTGGAAGAAGCCGGAGTCATTGATCGGAGAAATATGTATCGAATCGGAAGCATGAAAGAAGGTGCATGAAGATGTTAGCAGACATCATCGTAGTAGCAATCGTGGCCATCATCGCAGTATTCTGTATCAGAACTCTGATCCACAACAAGAAGACCTGCGGAACTACTTGCAGCATGGGCTGCGCAGGCTGTAGCTGCAGCGGAAGCTGCGGAGGCGGCGCTCCGGCGAAGCGCAAGAAATAACAGAATTACCAAAGTCAGAAAGCGCGGTGAAAAAATTTTTTCGCAGCGCTTTCGTCTGTCTTATAACAAAATCTTGTAGAAACGAATCGAAAAAAGTGATATACTCAAATCAAATGACAAAAGGGGGAGTTATCCATGTATAGTTACGAAAATGCAGCATCCGGACTCAAAAAAATGTTCACAGCCCAGGTAGGCGCTATTATCTGTGTGGTACTTATGATGATTCCGTTCATCGGATTAATCGGCCTGGTCGGAGTATTTGTATTTGCAATTATGTCCCTGATCGGACTGAACAGCGCAGGAAAAGACATTGAAGGCTGCAAAACAGCCTTTACACTTACCATTGTACAGATGGTCGTAAGGGTAATCGGTAATCTGGCTGGCACGGGAGTTTTTGCTACGGTTTTTTCTGTTGTAAATGATATTCTGGCGCTTTTGGTTGTCCGGGCGGTTTGCCTGTCCGTGGCGGAGGTGATGGAGAATCTGAACCGTCAGGACGTGGCCGATACGGGACATTCCGTATGGAAGATCAATCTGGGCTGCTATGTGGTGGATATCGTTCTGACGATTCTTGCCGTGATTCCTGTTCTGGGAACAGTGCTGGCGGTCGCAGGTAGCGTCGTTACCGTGATTCTGAGTCTGGTGGCAGGTATCATGTACATCATGTTCCTGTCAAAAAGTTATAAGGCTTTGGAAAATTAAGTTTCATATACATTTTGAATCAGAAAAAATCCCTTCCGACAGAGCGCCGGGAGGGATTTTTATGTGCCGGACAGGAAAGGCTCCTTTTCATCCGTCCGAATAATACGCTCCCTTACAGAATAAATATAGAACGAAAACATACCCCGGGATGTCCCCTGATTATGAAAAAGCTTCTGGCATTTTCCCTTACAATTTTCCTATTTTTCCAGCTCTTCCTCACCGTGTCGCCCACAGAGGTCCTGGCGGCTCCCGCCGACGAGGTTCTTACCCTCCACGCCCAGTCCGCAGTCCTCATGGACGGCGACACCGGCCGCATCCTGTACGCCAAAAACGCCGGGAAAGTACGCCCCATGGCCAGCACCACCAAAATCATGACATTGATTCTGGCCCTGGAAAACGGGAATCCCGATGATCTGGTGACAGTATCGGCCTACGCGGCTTCCATGCCGGATGTGCAGCTTCATATCCGGGCAGGGGAGAAGTACCGCCTAGGTGACCTGCTTTATTCCATGATGCTGGAATCCCACAACGACGCGGCAGTGGCCATCGCCGAGCATGTGGGCGGAACCGTGCCGGGCTTCGCGGCCCTCATGAACGCCAAGGCTCGGGATATCGGCTGCTATTCCACGTATTACGTCACGCCAAATGGTCTGGACGCCGAGGACGGAAATGGCGTCCACTCCACCACCGCGGCAGATCTGGCCCGTGTCATGCGCTACTGCATCACGCTGTCCCCCAGGCGGGAGGAATTCTTAAAAATCACCCGCACCGACAGCTACAGCTTCGGGGATACAGAAGGGCTCCGAAGCTTTACTGTGGGCAATAAAAATGCGTTTCTGCATATGATGGAAGGCGCTCTGACCGGCAAGACCGGATTTACGGGGAATGCGGGGTACTGCTATGTGGGGGCTCTGCGGCAGGAGGAACGGACTTTTATCGTGGCGCTTCTGGCCTGCGGCTGGCCCAACAACCGCAGCTACAAATGGAGCGACACCCGGAAGCTCATGAACTACGGGCTGGAGCACTTTACCTACCGGAATGTGTGGCAGGAACCGAAGCTTCCGGAGCTTCCGGTGAAGAACGGGATTCCGGACAGAGAAAATCTGGAGGAAGAGGCCCGGATCCGGCTTCGTCTTTCGTCGGAGGAACCTGATCTGAAGCTTCTGCTCTCGGAAGGCGAGCAGGTGCAGGTGGAAACCCATATTTCCCAGGAGGTAACCGCTCCGGTGGAGCCGGGGACGCTTCTGGGCAGTGTCCGCTATCTGCTGGACGGCCAGGTGGTGAAGGTCTATACGGTGGAGGCTGCGGAAGACGTGGAGGCGGTGACCCTTGACTGGTGCCTGGAGAAACTGTGGCGAAAATATATTCCGTAATGGAATCCGTAAGCATGAAAAAGAAGCATTGCACAGAACCCCCTACCGGGCTTGCAGGAAAAGAACATGGATGATTATAATAAACAGTGGCTGTGATATGGCGTAGGCCGTTTCACAGCCTCTGTTTTGTTTTACAGGATGAGGTGAAAAATGGCAAAAGTTCGTGATTTGACAAAAGGAAATATCGGGAAAAAATTGATTCTGTTTGCAATTCCCATGCTTTTAAGCAGCCTGGTACAGCAGCTTTATAATACCGTGGATTTAATTTATGCCGGTAACTTTCTGGGAAAATCCGCATCCGCATCCATTGGAGCCAGCAGTCTTCTGATTACCTGTCTGGTGGGCTTTTTTGGTGGCATGTCTGTGGGTTCCGGCGTAGTGGTATCCCAGATTTATGGAGCAGGAGAGCAGGAAAAGCTGAAAAAAGCCGTGCATAATGCGGTAGCTCTCTGTCTGGCAGGCGGACTGCTGTTTATGCTGCTGGGAATGGGTTTTGCTCCGGTATATCTCCGACTGGTCCACACGCCGGTGGAACTGCAGGCAAGCGCGGTGCTCTATCTTCGAATTTATATGCTGTCTTTTCCGGCACTTTTTGTATACAATATTGGTTCCGGTGTATTGCGCGCCATGGGAGATTCCCGCTCTCCGCTGGCAGCCCAGTGTGTGGGCGGCCTTGTGAATGTGGGAGCGGATTATCTTTTTATCCGGGTGTTTGCAGATGGCATCAGCGGCGTGGCCTGGGCGACATTGATATCCCAGAGCGTGGCGGCAGCCATCACCCTTTATAATTTGAACAGGCTTCCGGAATCCTATCGGTTGCGTGGAAGGCAGATTCGTTTTGAGACTACCATTTTGAAGGAAGTAATTCGTATCGGTGTTCCCGCAGGGTTCCAGTCTCTGGTGATTACCCTGTCCAACGTGATTGCCCAGTATTTTATCAATTCCTTCGGAGAAGATTCCATTGCAGCATTTACTGCGTATTTTAAAGTGGAATTGATTATCTATCTGCCAATCGTGGCCTTTGGGCAGGCGATTATGGCATTTTCCGGACAGTGTAAAGGAGCGGAGGACTACAGGCGTATCCGGAAAGGAACAGCTATCTGCCTGGTGCTCAGCATGCTTGTGGCTGGGCTGACCAGCGCGGCAGCCCTGAGGGGTGGAGCTGCGCTATTCCGGATATTTAACCGTGAAACCTCAGTTATCGAGACTGGTCTTGGTATTATCCGGGTATCGTTCCCTTTTTACCCGGTGTATTGTATTTTACAGATATTGGGAGACAGCCTGCGGGGCTGCGGTAAGGTGAAGCAGCCCATGTTGATTGTTACGATGAATATCTGTGTGATCAGGACTTTGCTTTTATGTATTCTGGTTCCGCTTACCGGAAGTCTGCAGGGAGTGACCGTGACTTATCCGATTACCTGGGCGCTGACGGCAGTCTGTATGACGGGATATTATGTGGCATATCACAAAAATGCAGGGCGGTCCGTACGGTTGGATTTAAAAGAAGAGGAAGCTTTTATAGAATAGATGAAGAAATGGAGGAACAAGATGCAAAGACAGGCGGAAACAATCGGAAAACGCTGGGATTACTGCGCGAAGGGCTACGATGCGATTGTGCAGAATGAATTTGCCGGAGAAGTGGCGGAAAAATGGAGTGGACTTCTTAAGGAGCATGCGCCCTGTGAGAAAGGAAGTGTGCTGGACATCGGAACAGGTCCAGGTTTTTTTGCAGTATTGATGGGACAGATGGGCTGGAAGGTGACCGGAATCGATTGTTCCGGGAAAATGGTGGAGACCGCGTCTGAAAATGCAAAAAAGGCGGGTGTTTCAGCTGAATTTTATCAGATGGATAACCATCAGCTGGATTTCCCAGATGAGAGCTTTGATTATATTATCTGTCGGAATGTGACCTGGATTCTCTATGATCCGCTGAGAGCGCTGGAGGAATGGAAGCGGGTACTGAAGCCGGGCGGGAGAGTTCTGTATTTTGACGCAAACTGGCATATGACCGGAGACGAGGCTTACCGGGAGGCGATAAAGCGGGACGAAGAGGAATACCGGAGACTCTACGGGGAGCCGGAAAATACCTATACAGGCGATGCGGATACCGATGAGGAGTTTGACAAGGTTCTGTATTTTAAGGAGGTTCTGCGTCCGGAGTGGGACGAGATTCATCTGCCGGAGCTGGGCTATGAAAAGATACAGGTGATTCCCCGGGTTAATGAGCAGGTCTACAGCGAGGAAAAGAAGTTACTGTACCGTTCTATCCCTATGTTTCTGGTGCGGGCTGATAAGCCGGAGGAGTGAAGCGGGTGAAATGGAAAATTAAAAAATGGGTCGCAGAGCTTATCAGTCTGTTCATTGTACTTCTGGGAGTGACCTTACTGTCCTTTTCCCTGATGTATATCGCGCCGGGGGATCCGGCCAGAACCATTCTGCAGGCTGGAGGAACCATGCCGTCGGAAGAAGCAGTGCAGGAAAAACGGAAGGAAATGGGACTGGATCGTCCATTCCTGGAGCAATACAGAAGCTGGCTCTGGGATTTCGCCCACGGGGATCTGGGAGTGTCCATGATCGATGGCAGGAATGTGTCAGATGAGGTAACAAAAGCGCTTGGAAAAAGCGCGGTACTGGCTGTGACGAGCCTGGCTGCCGGAGTAGCAGCTGCACTCCCTCTGGGGGTAATGTCAGCGGCAAGAAAAGAGAAAATGTTTGACCGGATTACCGGCTTTTTTGTATTTATCAGGCTGTGTATGCCGTCCTTTCTGGTGGGAATCGGATTTCTGTATCTGTTCGCCTATCGTCTGAAACTGATTTCTATATCCGGAAGTGGTGGAGCGTCTGCTCTGATCCTGCCTGCGGCAACCCTGGCTACCGGAATCTGCGCACGGATGATTCGACAGATCCGGACTCTGATTTATGAGGAAATGAAGCATCCCTATGTGGATGGACTGCGTTCCAGAGGAATCCGGGAAACACAGATTTTGTTTGTACATATTCTGAGAAATGCCATGCTTCCGATTATCACTATGATTGCCCTGTCCTTTGGTGAATTGTTAGGAGGTACGGCCATCACGGAAATCATATTTTCCTGGCCGGGAATCGGCAGGCTGGTGATGACGGCCATCGGCGAACACGATTATACGATTATCCAGGGATTTGTGGTGATGATCGCCCTGATCTTCTTCGTCATATACGGACTGACAGAGTTGTCCTACAGCCTGTTTGATCCACGGGTAAAAAAGCAGAAAGAGGACAGTCAGAATGGATAAAAAGAAACGATTGAGAATTCGGCTGGCATGGTACCTCCTGCTGACAGCAGGCCTACTGATTATCATGCTATTCGGGGAGCAGCTTTCTCCTCATGATCCGTACGAAAACAATCTGCTGAAGATCGATCAACCTCCCGGAGCTGAATACTGGTTTGGCACGGATAACCTGGGAAGATGTCTTTTTTCCAGAATCCTGACAGGAGCCAGAAGCTCCTTGAGCGCCACACTCGTTATTGTGTTGGTGACGGCAGTGATTGGAACGACAGCCGGGGTGACCGCAGGATATTATGGCGGGCCGCTGGACGCGGTGATACAGAAGCTTTTGTTGATCGTACAATCCTTTCCGGGACAGGTGATGGCTATTGCGGTGGCAGGTGTGCTTGGGGCTGGAGTGAAAAACGCGGCGATTGCGCTTATCAGTATCGGCTGGATTTCTTATGCGAGAATGTCCCGCAGTATGGTTCTGAAGATAAAAGAAAGCAACTATATAAAGGCCGCACAGTTGTGTGGCTGCAATTCGGCTTACATTATTTTACATCATGTGATTCCAAATATCGGCAGCATGCTTTTTGTGACAGCCATGCTGGCGCTTCCCGGTACCATGATGGAGATTTCCAGTCTTTCTTTCCTGGGACTTTCCGCGAAGCTGCCGACGCCGGAATGGGGGTATATGATGAATGAGGGAAGAAAGGTGCTGATGACGGCGCCCTGGCAGGCATTGATACCGGGCGGAGCAATTCTGATATCCGTTATCATTTTAAACCGTCTGGGTGATTCCGTACAGGAATATCTGGAATACCATACAGGCAGTTTATGAGTTCTGAGAACAGGTAACATGTTCAAATAAATGATTTTAATTAAGGAGGAGACCAATGAAAAAAAGGATTTTAACCATGCTGCTGGCCGGTGTGCTGAGCGTATCTCTGTTGGCAGGCTGCGGTGGTTTCAAAGAACCTGCGGCTAACACAGAGGAGACTACGGAGCAGGCGGCGGAAAGTACACAGGCAGATGCAGGAGAGAAGCATCTGAATATGGCTTATCATTCTGAAATTAAGAACCTGGATCCGGCAGCGAGCAGCTGGGATACCAAGCGTATCGGAGTAGGAGAGAATCTGTTCCGTATCAATGACGATCTGCAGCTTGAGCCATGGCTGGCAGACAGCTACGAGCAGGTGGACGAGCTGACCTGGAAAATCACCCTGAAGGATGGAATCAAGTTCAGCAATGGGAAGGATCTGACCGGAGAGGCTGCCAAGGCTTGTCTGGATCGGACCTGTGAGAAAAATCAGAGAGCGGTAACCATGCTGAATATTGCCTCTATTGAAGCAGAGGGACAGACGCTTACCATCACCACCAACGATGTAAATGCGGCACTTCTTAATAATCTGGCGGATCTGGTAGGTACGATTCTGGATGTAGATACGTTGGAAGGAGAAAACGCAATTCCGGTGGGAACCGGCCCCTTTGTGATTGCCTCTATGGAAGAGGGCAAGATGGAGCTTGTGGCAAACAAGGATTACTGGGACGGTGTTCCGAAGCTGGATTCTGTCACCATCAAGTATATTCTGGATGGTAACGCACAGGCTATGGCTCTGGATAATGGAGAAGTGGATCTGGCATTTCAGCTGCCTACCGAGAATATTATCCAGTTTATGGACAGTGATAAGATTACGGTAACCAGCAATACAGGCTCCAGATCCCAGATTCTGTATTTTGATTATACCAACGAGTTCCTGGCAGATCACAGTGTCCGCGAGGCTATCTCCTCCGCTATCGACCGGGAGACCTTTGCAAATGTCATCAACAAGGGCAATTCCGAGGCGGCTACCGCAATTTTCCCGGTCAGCTTTTCCTACGGAAAGGTGCCGGGCGTGTCCTACGATGTAGAGCATGCGAAAAAGCTGCTGGCTGATGCAGGCTACACAGACAGTGATGGAGATGGTGTTTTGGATAAAAATGGTAAGGCGCTGAGCTTTAAGCTGTATACCTATGGAGAGCACGGAACTTTGCTTGCTACCTTTGCGGAAGCAATCCAGGCGTCCTTAAAGGAGATTGGAATCGCTACGGATATCCAGACCAATGATTACGACGCGCATACCAATATTCTCAAGGCCGGAGGCTTTGATCTGGCGTTGAACAGCTATATTATGGCGCCGGTAGCCGATCCGCAGTATTTCTGCGATATTATGCTGAAAACCGGAGCAGATTATAACTACGGAAAGTATTCGGATGAAAAAGTCGATGAACTGATTGCGCAGCTGGATCAGGAATTTGATACGGCAAAGAGAGAAGAGCTTGCGAAGGAAATCCAGGCTGTAGAGGTGGAAGATTGCGGTTTCTTTACCCTGGGTCATCTGAAGTACCAGATTGCCGCAAATAATAAGGTTTCCGGTTATTCCACACAGGCAACCGAGGCGTATATTTTGACGAAGGATACAGATATCGCGGCTGAGTAAAAGAAAAACAGGAGAAGGGCATGCTTGAGATAAAGGACTTATCGGTTGCCTACGGTAACAGGGAAATTGTTCATAACGTGGATTTTTCTGTACAGCCGGGGGAAACAGTATGTATCGTAGGAGAAAGCGGAAGCGGAAAAAGCACGCTGCTGAAGGCGATAGCCGGACTGTTGGGACAGGAAGGACATATAACCGGAGGCAGAATAGAATTTGACGGCAGGAATCTTGCGCAGTCAGATCCGAAAGAATACAGAAGCCTGCGCGGCAGCCGGATCGCCATGGTTTACCAGCATGCGGGAGAATCCATGGATCCGGTTATGCGGATTGGAAGACAGTTTCAGGAGGAACTGAGCCTGAAGGGGAAAATCAGCCGCCGGGAATCGGACAGGAAGGCGGCTGAATGTATGAAGCAGCTGCTTTTGAAGGAACCGGAAAGAATTCTGCGCTCCTATCCCCCGATGCTGAGCGGAGGAACGAATCAGAGAGTTGCCCTTGCTCTTGCTATGGTAATGGAGCCGGATTTGATTCTGGCAGATGAACCTACCTCTGCTCTGGATGTGACAGTCCAAGCGGAGGTGGTGAAGGCTATGCAGAATATGAAGAAGGTCACCAATGCGGCTATTTTGATGGTTACGCACAATATGGGCGTTGTGGCACAGATGGCAGATAAGGTGGGAGTTATGCAGAGTGGAAAACTGGTAGAATGGGGAACGGCAGAAGAGGTGCTTTTACACCCGGTTCATGACTATACGAAGATGCTGATGTCCTGTGTGCTCAGAATGGAGACGGAAGATGAATAAACAGCCGTTTTTACAGGTGGAACAACTGGAAAAAACCTATGGAGAAATCAGAGCGGTAAATGGAATCAGTTTTTTTGTGGAAAAAGGAGAATCTGTTGGAATCGTAGGAGAAAGCGGTTGCGGGAAAAGTACCACGGCGCGTCTGATTGCGGGACTGGAGAAGCCCACGGGCGGAAGGGTTCTTTTACAGGGCGAACCTCGCCGTCTACGAAGCGGCCGCTATAAAAAATGTCATGTGAATATGATATTTCAGAATCCGAGGGATTCCTTTGACAGTCACATGACGGTATTTTCCAGCCTTTATGAAGCGCTGAGCCATACAAGGCGGACAGATAGAAGGCAGGCCAGGCCGGTGATTGAAGAGCTTCTGACCCAGGTGGAACTTCCTACAGAATATGCGGATAGAAGAATCGCGCAGCTCAGCGGTGGAGAATGTCAGAGGATAGCCATTGCGAGGGCGCTTTTGACGGAGCCGGAGCTTCTGATTTGCGATGAGGCGACCAGTGCGCTGGACGTATCGATTCAGAAACAGATTCTGGAGCTGTTGAAACGGATTCGAAAGGAACGCCAACTGACTTTTCTGGTCATTTCCCACGATCTGGCGCTGGTGTCTCATTTGTGCAGCCGGGTTCTGGTGATGTATCAGGGGAAAATTGTGGAAGAAGGGGATGTAAAAAAGGTGCTCCGGAATCCGGAACACCCTTATACAAAACTTCTTCTGGCCAGTGGAGCTGCATTTATGCCGGATCCGTATTTTTATAACCATTCGAAGTGAGTACAAAAAGTACAGAGGCATGGGAGGAAATCAGTCCCTGTTTCTGTGCTTTTTTTGCACAGGGATAAACCACGGCAGAGGAGGTTTCCAGGTAGAGACCATGGGAAGCCATAGCACGCACCGCGTCTCGGATGTCCGTATCCGACGCGCTGAGGGCAAAACCGCCGCTTCCCCGAAGCGCCGTAACGGATTGCCAGGTAGCGGTATTGCCTCCGATGGAGGACATGGAAGAGGTATCACCTTCAAATTTGTCTTCCACCCTTTTCTGACCGGAAAGGATCAGTTCCAGACGGGGAATCGGTTCGCAGGCAACCAGACGGGGCAGAGTCTTGATATAACCGGTTTCCAACAGATCCCGGAAACCAAGATAGATGCCGTATAACAGATCCCCGCGGCAGGTGGGAATCAGAAGATAGTCCGGAAGCTGCCCTTCCAGCTGTTCATACAGTTCAAAGGACAGAGTTTTATAACCCTCAATGCCGTAGGGTGAACTGCCGGATGGAAGCTCCAGAAGATTGGTTGCGCAGTACCAGTCCTTGCCCCGGGTGAGCTGTTCACTCTGATACTGAAGACGGTCGGAAGGAGTAGCTGTAAGTACAAGCTTTGCTCCGGTGGCGTCTGAAGCATTTTTCCAGAGAGAAGGAATGGAACGGGTAGATACGTTGACACAGTTCAGCCCTTCCGCTGCAGCATAGGCAGCCAGAGATGCGGCCTCGTTTCCGCTGGAAGCACAGGTGACGGTGGAATAACCGGCTTCCCTGGCCCGGGCAGTGATGAAGGGATTCATGCGGTCCTTATGGGAACCGGTGGGATTTTGAAATTCATGCTTGGTATAGAGCTTTCGGAAGCCCAGCTCTTTCGCCAGCCGGGGAAAGGTTCGCACGGGTGTAAAGCCTTCGCCCAGAGAAACCGTGTCGTCATAGGGAAGAAAATCCCGATAACGATGCCAGCCAGTGGCATCCTTTTGAATCTGTGCCTTTCCTTCGTAGACCAGAGTAAGATTAGAACTGGCGCCCCGTTCCAGACAGGCGGGACAGCCAAAAAAATAGTCCCCCACCGGATAGCGTTTCTGACAGCGCGGACAGATCATGCCGGTAATGCGGGAGTTTAGTTGATGTAAAGTTCTTGACATAAAGCGACGTCCTTTCTATAAAGAATTTATTCAGTATAGCAGGATAATAGCATTGGGTACAAGCTGCCAGGGGGGATAAGCAGGATTCAAAAAAGGAATAGATATAGAAGCAAAATGGGAATAGAAAAACAACCCCCAGGGAGGCTTGCTGGAAAAACAGAAATTTGTTACACTCTAACCATCCCAATTATAAATCATTCTATCAGATAATTTCAAACAACCCCAAAAGAATCGTGTCCGGTCAAACACGATTCTTTTTGGCTGAAAACCGATACGAGGTGAAGGAGAAAGAACAAATGGAAGTAAATGTATTATTATTTGATGATTTCGAAACCATGGACGCTTTTGGACCTGCGGATATTTTGTCCTGTGAAAAAGAGGGACTTCATGTCAATTATCTTTCACTGGCGGGCAATATGGTGAACAGCATGCAGGGCGTGAAGGTCTGGACAGAGCCGCTTGACCCGGAGCAGCTGAAGGGGATTCTGATTGTGCCGGGAGGACGTGGCGCAAGGAGAGTTCTGCAGCAGGATACGGAACTCCAGAAGAAGCTTAAGATTGCGGCGGAGCGCTCGGAATTTTGTCTGATGATCGCGGAGGGAGCGTATCTGGTGGCACAGACCGGTCTTCTTTTCCGCAGAAAAATCGCAGCCTGCAAAGCCGGAGAAAACTGGAAACGAATGTTTCTGGCGGGAGTTTATGAGGTTCCGGACGCCAGCTGGGTGGCAGACGGAAAATATTATTCCGCAGGAACCACGGCGGACGGTCTGTCCATGGCGCTGACGATGCTGGCGGATCAGATTGATCTGGACGTGGCGCTGCAGACGGCGAAGCGTCTGGGTTATCGGTGGGATCCGGAGGATGAAGCTGTTTATCAGTAGAAATGGGACAAAAGACAATGGAGAAAAGAGAGGGACGGCGATGTTGAAAAAGAATGTGAAGAAACTGTTGGCGCTGGGACTCGCAGCTGGTATGGTACTTGGCATGACAGCCTGCGGCGGGGAAAAAGCAGCGGAAGATACGACAGCTGCGCAGACAGAAGCGGCAGAAGACGGAAAGAAAGTAATGAATATCGGCTCTATGGGCTATTTTGCGGCGGAGACCATGGATCCGGCCAATGGCTGGGACGCCTGGTATATGATGTATGACGGAACCACAGAGACCCTGTTTAAGCTGGATGAAAACATTACGCCCGCGGCGAATCTGGCAGTATCCTGCGAGAGCGATGATTATATCAACTGGACGGTAACGCTCCGGGACGATGTAACCTTCCAGAATGGGGAGAAGATGACTGCGGAGGCAGTAAAAAAATGCTTTGAGCGGACCTATGAAGTAAACGACCGCGCAAAGGGGCAGATTGCCATTGACACACTGGAGGCAGATGGTCAGAAGCTGATTTTCCATCTGCAGCATGAGAGCGTAAACCTGTTAAATGATCTCTGCGATCCGCTCTGGAGTGTATACGATTCAGAAAACAGCAATTACACGGACACGCTTTACTGTACCGGACCCTATATAATCCGGGAATTTGATCCCTATGTAGAGACCGTTGTAGAAAAATATGAGGGCTACTGGGGAGGAGAACCGAAGCTGGATGAGGTTCATCTGATCACCATCAGCGATACAGAGGCCATAACCATGGCTCTTCAGAATGGAGAGATTGATATGGGGGTGGCTATGGCAACCTCTACCGTGCCGGTATTCGAAAAAGATGAGAACTTTGTAGTAGACGCTGTGACCACCACAAGAGCGAACCGGTTGTATTACAACATGGATCGGGAACTGATGTCAGACCCGGCCATCCGTCAGGCTATTGAAATGTGTCTGGACAGAGATGGTATCGCGGCAGGCATTTACAACAATATGGCTACGCCCTGCTGGGCGATTTATCCGGATATGCTTCCCTATGGAGGAACAGAGGGACTGAACTTAAGCGTAGACAAGTATGATCCGGAAGGAGCGGCGGCCCTGCTGGCAGCCGACGGCTGGAAGGACAGCGATGGGGACGGAATCCTGGATAAAGACGGAAAGGCGTTGGAGCTGAAGGGCATTACCTTTGCTTCCCGAAAAGAGCTGGGACAGGTTCTGGAGCTTCTTCAGTCTGAGCTTGCGGCTATCGGTGTGAAACTGAATGTGGAAGTCCTGGAGAGCACGAATGACGTAGTAGCCGCAGGAGATTATGATTTGGATTGCGAGACGGGCGTGCAGGCTCCTACCGGAAACGCGCAGTACTTTATCAACCTTATGCTCGTAACAGGAGGCAGCTCCAATTATTCCCATTATTCCAATCCGGAACTGGATACTCTGGCCGCAGAGCTTGAGAAGACGGTAGATACCGATAAGAGAACAGAGCTGGTACGCCAGATGGTACAGATGACTTTGGACGACCATGCGATGACCGTATTTAACCATCAGAAGATGATTAATATCTACTCTAAGAATGTGGTAAACTATCATACCCATCCGTCAGAGTATTATCTGCTGGATGTAAATACAGATCTGGTGCGATAAAACGAGAATAAGAAGAGGGGGCGGTGCAGAAAATCTGCACCGCTTCTGGCGTGGAGGTTTTCATGCGTCTGATAAAATACAGTATAAATAAAACAGGACAGCTGATTCTGATATTCCTCGGCATTACCTTTCTTTCCTTTTGCCTGACTTATCTGGCACCCAGCGATCCGGCTGAAATCCAGCTGAATAAAACGGGTGTGGCGCCCACGGAGGAGCTTTTGGAAAAGACCAGGGAGGAAATGGGATTGAACAGACCGCTTCCGGTACAATACGCAGACTGGCTGAAGGGAATTCTCAGCGGAGATATGGGAACATCGCTGCGTAACGGAAAAACCGTTCTGGACGAGCTTCGGAAGGCCCTTCCCGTAACGCTGATCCTGACCTTTTTTTCCATGCTTGTGGTTACGGTTTTATCCGTTCCGCTGGGAATCGTATGCGCCAGATTTCAGGACAGCTTTCTGGACAGGACGGTACGGTTTATAACGTATCTCCTGGCTTCCCTGCCTTCTTTCTTTCTTGCGCTTTTGTTTCTCTATTTTTTCAGTGTAAAGCTTGGGTGGTTCCCGGTGATTGCCTCAAAAAACGGGTCGAAGGGCTATATTATGCCGGTACTGGTTCTGGCGCTGTCCTTAAGCTCCTGGTATATCCGGCAGGTGAGAGTCGTCGTGCTGGACGAGCTGGCAAAAGGGTATGTGGCAGGAGAAAGAGCCAGAGGAGTGCCGGAATGGCAGATTTTGTTCCGGCATGTGCTGAAAAACTGTATGCTGCCGCTTTTGACGTTGCTGGGAATTTCTTTTGCGGGAATGCTGGGAGGCACCACCATTGTAGAAAATATTTTTTCCCTGCAGGGACTGGGAAAGATGGCCATGGATGCGATTTCGGCGAGAGACTATCCGGTCATTCAGGCGTATGTGGTATGGCTTGCGCTGATTTTTCTGGCGATCAATTTTCTGATAGATTTGTCTTATGGATGGATTGATCCGAGAGTCCGGGACGGACAGGAGAGGGAAGCATGAAGAAGAAAAAAGCACTCGTAATGTTGAGCATTCTTTTTATATTTTTGATTTTAACAGTGGTCGGGAGAAGGTTTGCGCCCCATGATCCCTATCAGTCGAGCCTGATGGATGCAAACCGGGCGCCATGCGCAGAATATCCCCTCGGAACAGACAATCTGGGACGCTGTGTGCTTTCACGTATTCTGGAGGGAGCAGCGGTATCGGTATATTCGGCTCTCGGCGTAGTGGCCGTGGTGTTTTCGGTGGGTACGCTGATTGGAATTGTGGCGGGCTATGGAGGAGGCTGGATCGATCAGCTTCTGATGAAGATCACGGTGATATTTCAGGCTTTCCCCAGCTTTATCCTGGCGGTGGCGATTGCGGGAATGTTGGGACCGGGATTGAAAAACGCGATGCTTTCCCTTGTGGTTATGTATTGGACCACTTACGCAAGACTGGCAAGAAGCCTTGTGCTTCAGCTGAAAAACGAAACCTATATTCAGGCGGCGCGGATATGCGGGGCCAAGAAGCGGCAGATCTTGTTTCGTCATATTTTGCCGGGGATTCTCTCTCCCATGATGCTGACGGCAGTTCTGGATATCAGCAATGTGATTTTAAGTATGGCGGGGCTGTCCTTTCTGGGGCTGGGAGTTCAGGCTCCCATGGCAGAATGGGGACTTATGATTAGCAACGGAAAGGCGTTTTTACAGACGGCTCCCTGGCTGATTCTGTTTCCGAGTCTGGCGTTGTTCCTGACGGTGATACTGTTTAATGTAACCGGTGACAGTCTCCGGGACGCGCTGAATGAGAGGGGGGAAACGGATGCTTGAGGTAGACGGACTTCAGATCACATACGGAAAAACGGAAGTAGTGCACCGGGTGAGCTTCGGTGTGAAACCGGGAGAAATCATCGGGATTGTGGGAGAAAGCGGAAGCGGGAAGAGCACCATGCTGAAGGGAATTCTGGGCATTCTGGATAATCCGGGACGGGTGACCGGCGGACAGATAAGATATGAGGGAACGGATCTTCTTGGCCTTCCCAGGAACAGGCTGCGCCAGCTTTGTGGAAATGAGATTGCGATGCTGTTTCAACATCCGGAGCTGTCCCTGGATCCGCTCTGGAAGACGGGGAAAACCTATTATGAGGCTGTGCGGGCGCACAGAAAGATCACAAGGGGGCAGGCGGAGAGGGAAGCCGTGGAAATCATGAGATTGCTTCGTCTGGAAAATCCGGAACGGATTCTGAATTCCTATCCATTCGAATTGTCAGGCGGAATGTGTCAGCGGGTAGCGCTGGCTATCGCCATTGCGAATCGGCCCAGGCTCCTGCTGGCAGATGAACCTACCAGCGCGCTGGACGTAACAGTGCAGAAGCAGGTGATAGATACGATGCTGGATCTTCGGAAGCAGTTTGGAACAGCGATTGTAATTGTATCCCATAATATGGGAGTCATTGCAGCGATGGCGGATAGGGTCGGGGTTATGAAAAAGGGAGAACTGGTGGAATGGGGAAGCCGGGAACAGGTTCTCTATCATCCGGAGCACTCTTATACACAGAAGCTAATCAAGGCAATTCCCAGAATGGGCAGGAGGTAGCGTATGCCGGAATATATTCTGACAGCAGAGCATTTGAAAAAGGTTTTCCGGGGCCGTGAAAAGTATGGAAAAAAGGGAAAAGACATCTGCGCGGTGGAGGATGTGAGCTTTAGCCTGCGAAAGGGAGAATGTCTGGGGCTGATAGGCGAGAGCGGAAGCGGTAAAAGTACGGCGGCCTATATGACGGCGGGGCTTCTCAAGCCGACCGAGGGAACGATACATTTTTACGGGAATTATATGCAGATGGTATTCCAGGATCCGATAAAATCCCTGAATCCACACAGAACGGTGCTGGATAATATCTGCGAGGGCCTGATTTATCGGAAAAACGGGAGAACGATGGCTGAAATCCGGGAGCTTGCGCTGGAGGCCATGGATCTGGTTCATCTGGATCGCAGCTACGCAGGGAGAAAAGGAAGAGAGCTGTCCGGAGGGGAATGTCAGAGAGCCACTATTGCCCGGGCGATTCTGATTAAACCGGAGCTGCTGATCTGTGATGAGGTTACCAGCGCGCTGGACGTTTCCGTGCAGGCCCAGATTATGGAGCTGCTGAGTGAACTGAAGCGGCAGTTGGGACTTTCCTATCTGTTTATCTCCCATGATATCGCGCTGGTCAGTCATTTCTGCGACCGGGTAGCAGTCATGTACAGGGGAAGGATTGTGGAAGAAGGGGCAACCGGACAGGTGCTGGAGCATCCGCAGCAGGAATATACAAAAAGACTTTTAAAATCAGTTCTTACCTTTTAAACATTTATAAAACAAGAATATCCCGGTGCCGGAGAAGGGATCCTGTTAAAATGGACAGATAGAATAATAGACGAGGGAGCATGATTATGATGGAAATCCGACAGCTCCGCTGCTTCGTAACCTGCGTGGAGGTAGGATCTTTTACAGCAGCGGCAGAACTTTTATACACCACTCAGTCCTCGGTCAGCAAGACCATTCATGCCATGGAGCATGAGCTTCAGACTGAGCTTTTTGAGCGGACTGGAAGGGGTATCCGGCTGACAGCCCGGGGACAGGAGCTTTATAACTATGCGGTCAACGTGCTGGATACCATGGAGCAAATCGAGCAGCTGGCCGGGAAAAGTCCGGTGCGCAGTCTGAAGGTATCGGTGAATCCGTCCTCCTGGATGGAAGCGGCGTTTACGGAGTTTTATGAGTGCGCGTACCAGAAGGGTGACTATTATGAATACTTTGAGGGAAATGTCCGGGACGTCATCGAGCGGGTACAGAAAGGACAGGACGATCTGGGCTTCATTTATCTGTTGAAAGAACAGAGCGCCTCCGCCCAGTTCCTGATGCGGAAGTACCAGCTACAGTTTGAACCCCTAAAGAAAATTCAGTTGATGCTTTACGGAGGAAAAAAGATAGGACAATTTCCGCCAGCGGACGGAGAACTCCGCCTGGTTCAGGGAAGCCAGACAGAGGTGCGGCCGGAGGATGTGCTGCGCCTGGGAGCCTTAGAGGGCATTTCCCTGGAATCACCGCAGACGTCTGTGACCACGAACAGCGGATCGCTGCTTCGCCATCTGCTGGAGCATTCTGATCTCTGGAATCTGAGCAGTGAAAGCCTGGATGGAACCTACAGCGGTACAGAGGGAATCCTGCTGGAGGGAAAAGAAAATGAGGTAGTGTTCGGCTGTGTCAGCAGAAACGAGGAACAGATGGGCGAACTGGAGAAAGAATTTATCGCATATATAAAGAAAAAACTGAATAATTCCAAAAAGGAATGAAAATACAGGAAAAACAGGAATACAGAACAACCCCGCCAGGGGCTTGTGAAAAAACCATTCCTGCCTTACAATTTTATCAGAGAATAAAAATGTCCGAAATCCGATGTTTAGATTTTCGGACATTTTTGTTGTGGAAAGGATTGCAATACATGAGAAAATATGTCTTAAAAAGACTTCTTCAGTTAATTCCGATTCTGCTGGCAATCACATTTCTTTCCTACGGCATGATGAGAGTTGCCGGAAGTGATGTGGTGGAGCAAAAAATGGAAAATACCGGAAGCGATATTTCGCAGGAAGTCGTGGATGCGGCCCGAGAGGAGCTTGGACTGGATAAGCCCTTTCTGACGCAGTATGTGGTCTGGCTGGGAGGACTTCTCCGTGGGGATATGGGAATCAGTTATGTGTCTGGTAAACCAGTGTTCTCCACATTTGTATCTAAGCTTCCGGCAACGTTGCTTCTGACGGTCACATCGATTCTGCTGACGATTTTGATTTCTGTTCCGTTAGGTATTTTATCGGCGGTTCATCAAAACCGATGTTCAGATTATCTGATCCGGACATGCAGCTTTATTGGCAATAGTTTACCGAATTTTTTTGTATCGCTGTTATTGATGTATCTGTTTGCCATCCGTCTGGGCTGGTTTCCGGTAATCGCAACCGGGGTCAGTCTGAAAAGTGTTGCTATGCCGGCAATTACACTGGCCATTGCCATGAGCGCGAAATATCTTCGCCAGGTAAGAGCGACGGTATTGGATGAACTGAGTAAAGATTATGTGGTCGGAGCAAAAGCAAGAGGCGTCAAATTCTCCAGAATCCTGTGGGGTAGTGTTATGAAAGCTTCTCTGGTAACAATCACTACCTTGTTGATGTTATCGGTAGGAAGTCTTCTGGGAGGAACCGCAATTGTAGAATCTATCTTCATGTGGGATGGGGTCGGAAAGATGGCAGTGGATGCTATCAGCATGCGCGACTATCCGATCATTCAGGCTTATGTGATGTGGATGGCGATTATTTATGTGGCGGCCAATCTGCTGACAGATATTTTCTATCGCTTTCTGGATCCGAGGATCCGTCTGGGAGGTGATCGGGAATGAGTCAGGAGCGTCAGGTGACTGTCCGGGTTCAGAAAGTGAAGAGAAACCGGATCCGGATGAAATTATTTTTGTTTGCAGCACTGGCAGCGACATTGCTGCTGATTACGATTTTTGCAAAGGATATCTGTTCTTATGATCCTTACGCACAGGATCTGTCCCAGGCCATGCAGCCGCCCAGTGCGGCTCATCCGATGGGAACAGATACCTATGGTCGGGATATGCTGTCCCGCGTACTGATTGGAGCGCAGACCAGTATTTCTTCTACGTTTGCTTTGGTAGCAATCATTACGGTGTTTGGAACGATAGTTGGAATTTTCTGTGGCTACTATGGCGGAGTTGTTGATTCCGTGATGATGCGGATCTCCGACATCTGCCTGGCATTTCCGGGTCTGGTGTTTGCCATGGCGGTGGCAGCTATTTTAAATGGTGGTGTGCAGAATGCGGTCATTGCACTGGCACTGATCAGCTGGCCGAAGTATTCCAGAATTGCCAGAAGCCAGACCTTGTCCATGAAGAGTCTGCCGTATATGCAGGCCGCGCAGCTGGCAGGTGATTCGGCGCTTCAGATGATTCTCCGGCATGTGCTTCCCAATATTGTTGGACCGATTCTGGTCACCTCCATGTTAGATATCGGTACGATGATGATGGAGATTGCAGGACTGTCGTTTTTGGGTCTGGGAGCCCAGCCTCCGGTGGCAGAGTGGGGAAGCATGATGAGCAGTGGCCGGAGCATGCTGCAGACCTATCCCTGGATCGTGTTATCTCCGGGATTGGCCATCTTTGTATCTGTGGTGATATTTAACCTTCTGGGAGATACGATCCGTGATTATATGGATCCGAAGAATTCTCATTCAAGGTAGATATAAAAAAGTAAAAGAAACGGGGAGCAAAAACATGAAGAAAAGAACAGGAAAAATTCTTGCATTACTTCTGTCGCTGACCATGATGGCAGGTGTCATGGCAGGCTGTGGTTCAGAAAAGACAGATGGATCTGCAGACAGTACAAGTACACAGGCTGCGACCGGTGCAGATACCACTGGTAAAAAGACATTTGTATTTGGCGATACCACATTTAATGCAGAAAACGAGGAATCCACGATTGACCCGCACAGTGCATACTGCGGATGGGCATGTATGCGCTATGGAGTCGGAGAGACTCTGATGAAGATCAATGATTCCATGAAATTGGAACCGTGGATCGCAGAAGGCTATGAGCTGGTAGATAATCTTACCTGGAAAATCACCTTAAAAGATGGGGTGTGTTTTTCCAATGGAAAATCTTGTGATGCGGAAGCGGTAAAGAAATGTCTGGAGGATCTGATCGCTGTGCATGAGCGCGCGGCAGGAGATCTGAAGATTGCGTCTATGGAGGCAGACGGTCTGGTGCTGACGATCCATACGGCCGAAGAGTGTCCGAGCCTGATGAACTATCTGTCTGAGCCCTATGGCTGTATCATTGATGTGGATGAGGGGGTGACGGATGACGGAATCGTGGTTGGTACCGGTCCGTATGTGGCAACCGAGCTGGTGACAGATGATCATCTGAAGCTTGTGAAAAACGAAAATTACTGGGAGGGAAATGTGAACATAGATGAGATCACGGTCCGTACCATTTCAGATGGAGATACTCTGGCACTGGCACTGCAGTCCGGCGAGATCAATGCGGCATATGGTATGGCATATGCAAGCTATCCGATTTTTGAAAATGACAAGTTCCAGTTTACCAGTGTGCAGACCAGCCGTTCCTTTTACGTACAGATGAATTATGCATCTCCGGTTGTGGCAGATGACGCAGTCCGTGAAGCCATTGCCATGGGTATTGATAAGGAATCCTTTGTCAAGGTGCTTCTGAATGGATATGGATATGTGGCAACGGGTGCCTTCCCGGATACGGTAGCGTTCGGAGGTTCTACACTGAATGCGAAGACTTATGATCCGGAAGCAGCGAAAGCGGTTTTGGAAGAAGCCGGATGGACCGACAGCGATGGTGATGGAATCCGTGAAAAAGACGGGCAGAAGCTGACCATCCGGTGGCTCACCTATCCGAGTCGTCAGGAACTGCCGCTGCTGGCAGAGGCTGCACAGAGCACTCTGAAAGAGATCGGAATAGAGGTACAGATCAACGCAACTGCAGACCACAATACGATCTGTAAAGATCCGGCAGCATGGGATGTATATGTAGGCGCCAATGTAAACTGTGGTCTGGGAGATCCGACTAACTTCTTCTCTACACATTGTCTGGATGCGTCCACCAAGAATCGTGGACAGTATCACAGCGATGAGCTGGAAGAGCTGGCAGTGAAACTGAACAGCACATTCGATGTGACAGAGAGAAACCAGATTGCCATTGAGATGCAGCAGCAACTTCTGGATGATGATGCGTTTGTATTCTGCTCTTTCTTAAAGATGAGTATGATCAGTCAGGCAAATGTGACAGGCCTTACCGCACATGCATGCGATTACTATGAGCTGACGGCTGATCTTGATATCAACGAAGTATGATATCATTTTGACAGTGATTCAGGAGTTATGGAATGGACGATACATTATTGAAATATGATTCCGTGGAGATCTCTTTTGACGGAAATCCTGTGGTTCATGATATTTCCTTCTCTCTTCGTCCGGGAGAGATCCTTGGACTGGTAGGAGAATCCGGAAGCGGGAAAAGCACATTGATCAAGGCTGCCATGGGACTGCTTGGCGACAATGGCCTGGTGACCAGAGGAGATATTACGTTTAAGGGAGAAAATCTGGTGGATATGCCGGAACGGGAGCTTCGACTCATACGTGGCGCCGGAATCGGCATGATCTTTCAGGATGCAGGCGCTTCGCTTTGCCCGATCCGGACCATTGGAAGTCAGATTTGCGAGAGCATGGGAGCACATGGAAAAATCACGGAGGCGGATGCAAAGGCACGTGCCCTTGAGCTTTTATCAAAACTTAATTTTAAGGAACCGGAGCAGATCTGGGACAGCTATCCTTTTGAAATGTCCGGAGGCATGAATCAGCGCGCAGGTATCGCCATTTCCATGCTGATGAATCCGCCGGTATTGTTTGCGGACGAGCCTACCAGTGCGCTGGATGTGACGGTTCAGAGGCAGGTGGTTCAGGAGATGCTTCGTGTCCGGGAATTGTTTGGAACGGCGATCATCATCGTGACGCATGATATTGGCGTGGTGTCGGCTATGGCAGATACCGTGCTGGTCCTTCAGAATGGAAACAGGATGGAATATGGCCCGGCAAAATCGGTGTTGGAACATCCGCGCAATGAATATACAAAAGAGCTTCTGTCTGCAGTACCGAAGCTTAGAAGGAGTTGAGTATGGAAAACATTTTACAGGTGAAAGATCTGAAAAAAGTATTCCATCAACATGGAAAACGGGATGTGACTGCGGTAGAAAACATGAGCTTTTCTCTGCGGGCAGGGGAAATCCTTGGAATTGTCGGAGAATCCGGAAGCGGAAAGAGTACGGTTGCAAAACTGATTACAAGATTGGAAGCTGTGACAGAGGGACAGATTATTCTGGATGGGCAGGACATCACACATCGAAAAGGCAGGGCACTTAAAAGTATTTATGATAAAATGCAGATGGTCTTCCAGAATCCGGTTGGTTCCTTTGATCCGAGAAAGACATTGGGCTATGGAATCGGAGAAAGCCTGAAAAACAGAGGCGTTCCAAAAGCAGAGATCCGAAAAAAAACAGCGAACCTGTTGGAGCAGTGTGGCCTGGAGGCTTCCTACATGGACAGATATCCCCATCAGGTCAGCGGAGGTCAGTGCCAGAGGGCTGCCATTGCCAGAGCATTGGCGGTAGAACCTCAGATTATTATTTGTGATGAAGCTACCAGCGCGCTGGATGTGACAGTTCAGAAGAAAGTGCTCGATCTGCTTATGAATTTACAGGAGAATAAGAAGCTGTCCTATGTTTTTATCTGTCATAACCTTGCACTGGTGCAGCAGTTTTGTGACCGTGTCATCGTTATGAAAGATGGGCGGATCGCAGAAGAAGGGATTCCGGATGAAGTGATTCGGAATCCAAAGGACGCATATACGAAAATGCTGGTAGATTCCGTATTATAAATTAAATCAGATTTAGAACAAATTTTTATCCCCCCGGGAGGCTTGTGGCCCCCGGGGGGCTTTGTTATAATTTTTAAAGATTAGAGATGCGGCTGAGACGGGAAGACAGTGCCGCTCAGGTTACAGGAGAGAGACAAGATGGGACAGATGCTGGGCAGAATTGAAGAATACTGGACAAACCGGGCGGAAGGGTACTCACAGGTAAATCAGGAGGAGCTGGCTACAGAGCAGAAAAATCGTTGGCTAAAGGCGCTGGAAACGGAGTTCCCGCACCGGGATCCGAAGGATATCCAAGTGCTGGATATCGGCACCGGTCCGGGCTTTTTCGCCATCATTCTGGCGAAGGCAGGCTACCAGGTGACAGCCGTGGATTACACGGAGGAGATGCTCTGTAAAGCGAAGGAAAATGCAGGCCGCTATGCGGACAGGATTCACTGGATGCGCATGGACGCCCAGAAGCTGGAGCTTCCGGACAATCAGTTTGACGTGGCGGTATCCCGGAACCTGACCTGGAATCTGGAGAATCCGGACGAGGCCTATAAGGAGTGGAAACGGGTTCTGAAACCCGGCGGACAGCTCCTGAACTTTGACGCCAACTGGTACGGCCATCTCTTTGATGCCGAGAAACGCCGGGAGTATGAGGAAGACCGGAAGCATGTGGAAGAGCAGGCCATGGAGGATCATTACATCGGTACGGATATCGATGAAATGGAAGAAATTGCCAGAAACGTACCCTTAAGCCCGGTGGTACGCCCGGCCTGGGACATGAAGGTTCTGAAAAACCTGGGCTTCCAGAGCGTCTACTCCGACGAGAACGTGTGGCGGAGAGTCTGGAGCGAAACCGAGAAAGTAAATTATGCATCGACACCGATGTTTATGATTAAGGCGGTAAAATAAAATGGAAGAGATAAAAAAAGAAATTTCTTCCTACTGGACCGGGCGAAGTGAAGACTTCGCCCGTCTTCGTGAGGAGGAGTTAAACAGTGAAATGGCAGAGCTCTGGCTCCGGGAGCTTAAGAAGGGACTGCCGGAAGGAGAAAATTTACGGATTCTCGACGTGGGAACCGGCTGTGGCTTTTTCACCGTGCTGCTGGCAAAGCTGGGCCATCAGGTGACCGGCATCGATCTGACCCCGGCCATGATTGAAAAAGCGAGAATTATTGCAGCGGAGCGGAACGTACAGGCAGACTTTGAAGTGATGGACGCGGAACATCCGGATTTCCCGGACGGCACTTTCGATGTCATTGTCTCCCGGAACCTGACCTGGACCCTGCCTCACCCGGCAGAGGCCTATGGGGAATGGCTGCGGGTACTGAAAGACGGCGGTGTCATTCTGAACTTCGATGCGGACTATGGAAAAGAGGATCTGCTGGGAGAACTGGAAAGTCTGCCTGAGGAGCATGCGCACAATCACATGAGCTGCGGCCAGCTGAAAGAGTGCGACAACATCAAAAGGCAGCTGATGATTAACGGTATGAGTCGCCCATCCTGGGATATGGAAGTACTGAAGAGCCTTGGATGCACGGATGTGACGGTAGATCTGGATGTATATCAGCGTATCTACCGTGAAGAAAACAGCCCATTTTATAATCCGATGCCGGTATTCGGCCTGCGAGTGGTAAAATAAATGTATCAGCCTGAAATATCCCGATTTTCCCATCTGAAAATCGGGATATTTGCTTGCTAAATGAAAAAAAATCCGCTATGATAAAAGACATATGAAAAAAGCGCTTGACAAACAGGCGCAACGCTCTTATAATCCTACTTAACCAGTAGGAAATACGGGTAACATAAAAACAAGGAGGAGTAAATTATGAGAAAGCTGACAAAGAAACTTGCGGCACTGGCACTTGGCGTGGTAACGGTAGCGTCCCTGACCGCATGCGGCGGAAGCAGCAAGGGAATCACTATCGCAGTGCCGAACGATACCACCAATGAGGCGAGAGCCCTTCTTTTACTGGAAGAGAACGGCTACATCAAGCTGAAGGACGGCGCAGGCATCACCGCCACCGCGGCAGATATCGCGGAGAATCCGTACAACATCACCTTTAAAGAGGTAGAGGCGGCGCAGGTACCAAACGTACTGAAGGACGTGGATTACGCCATCATCAATTCCAACTACGCCATCGACGCAGGTCTGAACCCCACCGCCGACGCGCTGACCATGGAGGGTTCCTCTTCCGCTTACAGCAACATTCTGGCTGTAAAGGAAGGCAATGAGAACACCGATAAGATCAAAGCCCTGAAGGCAGCCCTGGAGAGCCAGGCTGTAGCAGACTACATTACCGAAGAGTATGACGGAGCCGTAGTCAGCACCGTGGACAACCCCACAGACGGCTTTGACGCAAGTGTCGATTACGATGCACTGGCAGGAACCACCATTACCGTAGCGGCATCCCCGGCGCCCCACGCAGACATCCTGAAGGTGGCAAAGGACATTCTGGCTGAGAAGGACATTACCCTGGACATCATGGAGTTCACTGACTATGTACAGCCGAACAATGTGGTAGACAGCGGCGAGGTAGACGCAAACTACTTCCAGCATAAGCCGTACCTGGATGACTTCAACGAGCAGAACGGAACTCATATCGTATCGGTAGCGGCTATCCACGTAGAGCCCATGGGACTGTACGGCGGCAAGCAGACAAGTCTGGACGCGATTACAAAATAATGTTATAATAGAAAAAGTGACAGCCGACGGTCTGTGGCAACAGGCTGTCGGCTTTTCGGATCTACGAGAAAAATCCAGACGGAGGGGTTTTATGATTGAAATTAAAGATTTGACCAAAGAATTCCAGACCGCCGACGGAACCGTGGAAGCGCTCCGGAATGTGAATCTGAACATTCAGGACGGCGACATCTACGGTATCATCGGTATGAGCGGCGCGGGAAAAAGTACCCTGGTGCGCTGCATCAATATGCTGGAGCGACCTACCAAAGGCCAGGTGCTCATCGACGGCCAGGACATCGCGAAGCTGTCAGATAAAGAGCTTCGGGCAGTGCGCCGGGATGTGACTATGATTTTCCAGGGTTTCAACCTGCTGATGCAGAGAACCTGCCTGAAAAATATCTGCTTCCCCCTGGAACTCATCGGCATGGACAAGGAGAAAGCGAAAAAACGTGCCCTGGAGCTTCTGGACGTGGTCGGCCTTCCCGATAAGGCCAATGCCTATCCGGCTCAGCTCTCCGGCGGACAGCAGCAGCGTATTGCCATCGCGAGAGCCCTGGCTACCGATCCGAAGGTGCTGCTTTGCGACGAGGCCACCAGCGCCCTGGATCCGAAGACCACCCACGCGATTCTGGAGCTGATCCGGGATATCAACCAGAGACTGGGCATCACGGTCATCATCATTACCCATCAGATGAGTGTGGTGGAAGAGATCTGCAACCGGGTGGCGATTCTGGATTCCGGTTCTGTGGTGGAAGAGGGCGTCGTAAGCGAAGTATTCTCCAGCCCCAAATCCAAAGCGGCCAAGCGCCTGGTATTCCCGGACGGCGCCGACGAGATTCTGGAGGAAGCTCCGGGCGAGCGCCGGATCCGCGTGGTATTCAGCGGTGCGGTGGCCTCCAGAGAACCACTGATTGCGAAAATGGCCATCGACGAGCAGATTACAGCCAGTATCCTGGGCGCGTCCACCAAGAGTATCGGGGATAAAGCCTACGGCAATATGCTCCTGGGCCTGCCTGATGACGACGATGTGGTAAAACGGGCGATTGCGTACTTAAGCAGTATCCCGGATGTACTGGTAGAGGAGGTGACAGGCGATGCTCGATAAATTATTTTCTCCGGAGACCATAGAAGAGACCCTCCGTATTTTGCAGACGGAGATTCCGCTGGCCTGCTGGGAGACCGTCTATGTGACGATTCTGGCGACAGCCTTTGCGGTTGTCATTGGCCTGCCTCTCGGCGTACTTCTGGTGGTAGGCGAGAAGGATGGCGTGCGGCCTCTGCCGAAGGGCGTGATGCATGTGCTGAATGTGATCATCAATTTGCTTCGTTCTGTGCCCTTCCTGATTCTGATGATTATGGTATTCCCGCTGACCCGCCTGATTGTGGGAACCGCGGTTGGTACGGTAGCGTCCATTGTACCGTTGGTGATTGCGGCGTTTCCCTTTGTGGCCCGTCTGGTGGAAGGAAGCCTTCGGGAGGTGAACCCGAATATCATCGAGATGGCCCAGAGCATGGGCGCTTCTCCGTTCCAGATTATCGTAAAGGTGCTGATCCCGGAGAGCGTGCCTTCTCTGATTTCCAATTTCACCATTGCGATTACCACGATTCTCGGTTATTCGGCCATGAGCGGTATCATTGGCGGAGGCGGACTGGGAAAAATTGCCATCAATTACGGCTATTACCGGTATAAATATCTGGTTATGCTGATTGCGGTAGTGCTTCTGATTATACTGGTACAGATTTTCCAGAGTGTGGGAACCCGCCTTTCCGTAAAATCAGACAAGCGGCTGAAAGGCAAATAAACAAAAATAAGACAACAGCATTTCACGATTCCAAGGGCAGTTATCAGTTGACGGTAACTGCCTTTTGGTGTTATGATTAAGAGTGGCAGGCGGAAACGCCTAATCTATGCGAAAAAAGGAAGTGAGGAGTCCGTGGACGGGCGAAGTCGAAGTTGTGGCTTAAGACAGAATAGAATAGAGACAGACACGGATTTTTCTTATAGATAAATAAACTGTCGTTACCCGGCGGCAGGAGATACAGATGCTGTGCCTGTCGACGTGGGAGGACAAGAGTGCATGGCAATCGGAAGTTATGATCGGGAGGAGCTTACAGAGCTTCTGGAGGACCGACAGTTCCGAAAGCTGCGTGAGACGATGTCGGAGATGAACGAGGTCGATATCGCGGAGTTTATCGAGGAACTGGAGCCCGAGAAGAAGGTTCTTGTATACCGGATGCTGCCCAAGGAACTGGCGGCAGACGTATTTTCATTCCTGGAGGTAGACGACCAGGAGCATATTATCAACAGTATTACGGACTATGAGCTGGGCAAGATCGTAGAGGATCTGTACGTGGACGACGCAGTGGATATGCTGGAGGAATTACCGGCTATCGTGGTGAAGCGTGTCTTACAGAATGCGACGCCTCAGACGCGGAATCTGATCAATCAGTTTTTACAGTATCCGGAGAACAGCGCCGGAAGCATTATGACAGCGGAATATATCGGCCTGAAGCGAAATATGACCGTGGAACAGGCCTTTGCATACATCCGGGAAAATGGTGTCGACAAGGAGACCATTTACACTTGCTTTGTGACGGACAGCAAGCGCTGCCTCCAGGGCGTGGTGACGGTGAAGGATCTGCTGATGAATCCCTATGACACGGTTATCAAGGACATCATGGATGAAAATATCATCTACGCCGTGACCACCGAGGACCGGGAGGACGTGGTAGAGACCTTCAATAAATATGACCTGCTGTGTCTGCCTGTAGTCGATCACGAGGATCGCCTGGTGGGCATCGTTACCGTTGACGACGCGGTGGAGGTCATGGAACAGGAGGCCACCGAGGACTTTGAGAAAATGGCGGCTATGTTTCCTTCGGAGAAGCCCTATCTTCGGACCGGCGTTTTTGAGCTTGCGAGAAACCGTATTCCCTGGCTTCTGATCCTGATGTTTACATCGATTTTAAGCGGCGCGATCCTGATGGATTATAAGGAAGCCATTCAGGTGCTTCCTTTGCTTCTCAGCTTTGTGCCCATGCTGATGGATACCAGCGGCAACTGCGGCAACCAGAGCAGCACCATGGTTATCCGTGGTATGGCGGTGGGCGATATCGAACTGAAGGACGTCTTGCGGGTGGTCTGGAAGGAGTTCCGGGTGGGACTTCTGTGCGGCGCAGTACTGGCGGCGGCGAACTTCGTTCGGTTGATTTTGCAGTATCCGGACCGGCTGGCCCTGAATCTGGTCATCGTCCTTTCCCTGATGCTGACCGTCGTGCTGGCGAAGATCATCGGCTGTGTACTGCCGATGCTGGCCGAGAAGATGAAGCTGGATCCGGCGATCATGGCTGCGCCCCTCATCACCACCATCGTGGATGCCAGCAGCCTTCTGATTTATTTTAAAATAGCGAGTATGATGTTACATTTATCATAAAAAAATTTTAAGAGGAGAACACAAGATGTTAGGAGATAAAAAAGTATTATACAGCGGCATGCAGTCCACCGGAAATCTGACCCTGGGTAACTATCTGGGAGCCCTGAAGAACTGGATTACCTTAAGCGACGAGTACGAGTGCTTTTACAGCGTGGCGAACATGCACTCCATCACAGTCCGCCAGAATCCGACGGAACTCCGCAAGCACGCGAGAGAGCTTCTGACCCTGTTTATCGCGGCGGGTATCGATCCGGATAAAAACTGCATTTATTATCAGTCCCACGTACCGGCCCATGCGGAGCTGGCGTGGATTCTGAACTGCTACACTTACATGGGCGAGCTGAGCCGTATGACACAGTTCAAGGATAAGTCCGCCAAGCACGCAGACAATATCAACGCAGGTCTCTTCACCTATCCGGTCCTGATGGCGGCAGACATTCTGCTCTATCAGGCAGATGTGGTTCCGGTGGGCATCGACCAGATGCAGCATCTGGAACTGACCCGGGATATCGCTCAGCGTTTTAACAGCATTTACGGTGACGTGTTTACCGTGCCGGAAGCATATATCGGAAGGGTGGGCGCGAAGATCATGAGTCTGCAGGAGCCGTCCAGAAAAATGTCCAAGTCCGATGAAAATCCCAACGGCAGCATCTATCTGATGGACGATCCGGACACGATCATGCGCAAATTCAAGCGCGCTGTGACCGACTCCGAGGGTCAGATCCGCTACCGCGACGAGCAGCCGGGTATCAAGAACCTGATCAGCATCTACTGCGCATGCACCGGCAAGACGCCGGAAGAGGTGGAACGGGAGTTCGACGGCAGGGGCTATGGCGAGTTTAAGCCGGCAGTCGGCGAGGCGGTTATCTCTGTCCTGAGGCCGCTTCAGGAGCGGGTGGCAGAGCTCACCAGAGACAAGGCCTATATCGATTCCGTCATCAAGAACAATGCGGAAAAGGCCGACTATGTGGCCAATAAGACTTTGCGGAAGGTCCAGAAGAAAGTGGGATTCCCGGATAAGATTCGTTAATTGCCTGACAGGAGGAAATGTTAAGAAATTAAAATAATTGACAAATGTGATTGAATGTGTTTAAATATACTCAAAGGAGTAAGCTATTATGAACACACCAAATATCACAAATTACAAGCCAAAAGATTTTGCTGAATTGTTAGGCGTGTCTGTTAAGACATTGCAACGCTGGGATAGGGAAGGAACTCTAAAAGCAAATCGGACTCCAACGGATAGGCGTTATTACACTTACGACCAGTATCTTCAATTTAAAGGCATAAATACCGAAAATGACCAACGCCAGGTAGTTATTTATGCGAGAGTGTCTACGAGAAACCAAAAAGATGATTTACAAAACCAGGTCGCATTTTTAAGACAGTTTTGTAATGCCAAAGGAATCATTGTAGACCAATGTATTGAAGATTATGGGAGTGGACTTAATTACAATCGTAAAAAGTGGAATGAGTTATTAGATGAAGTAATGGAGCAAAAAATCAAAACCATAATCGTAACCCATAAAGATAGATTTATTAGGTTTGGTTATGATTGGTTTGAAAAATTCTGTATGAAGTTTAACACAACCATTGTGGTGGTAAATAATGAAGCATTATCACCACAAGAAGAACTTGTGCA
>NZ_JAOQKC010000030.1:0-34139 GCF_025567165.1 Laedolimicola ammoniilytica | reverse complement strand
AAGGTAGATAGGGCAGAGGTGGAAGTGTGGTAACACATGGAGCTGACTGTTACTAATAGGTCGAGGGCTTGACCAAGAGTGTGAAGCGAAAGCGGAACGCGAAGCGTCATAGGATAGAAAATGTCTAAGAAGATATACAGTATATAGTTTTGAAGGTACAAAGAAGTACCTGAACACTTGACAAGCGTTGAGTGATCAGGTATTATGGTATCTGAATTAAATATTCCTCGATAGCTCAGTGGTAGAGCGTTCGGCTGTTAACCGAAATGTCGTAGGTTCGAGCCCTACTCGGGGAGCTTTAAAACCTGTAAGCGTTGCTTGCAGGTTTTTTGGATCTACAATACCGTGTTACATTGAAGCGTGAAAGTCATGCTTTTTATAGAACAAAAAAAACTCCGGGGGAGGGAAACATATTTTTTTGAATTAGGATTTGAGGATAAAATAAGACCTCCCAGAATAGAAACTGGAAGGTCTTATTTCATATTGAGATTATACACAATATCAGGTGGTACATTCTTAGCAGAGCTCATCCGCCAACGCCTCGATCTGGCCGCGGCTGTCCTCATTTAAAGCGGACAGGATGCGGACGTCGGTTTCGGCGTAGGTCAGTTTCTTGCTGTTTTCCAGCAGGGCTTTCATGCCTTTGACTGCGGTCGGGGCCCAGGAACCATTTTCTATGAAGGCCACGGTGCGGTTCTGGTAGCTGCGGTCGGTCAGATGCTGGATAAAATCGCGCATGAACGGGAAGATGCCGCCGTTGTAGGTGACGGTGGCAAGAACCAGCTTGCTGTAGCGAAACGCGTCTTCTACGGCTTCCGCCATGTCGGCACGAGCCAGATCGTGAACGATAACGTTCGGGCAGCCCTTAGTGCGGAGCCTATCAGCCAGCAGCTCGACAGCTTCCTGCGTGTGACCATAGACAGAGGTGTAAGCGATGACGATACCGTCCTCCTCCGGCTGGTAGGATGACCAGGTGTTGTAGAGATTCAGATAGTAGCCCAGATTTTCCGTGAGCACAGGTCCGTGCAGGGGGCAGATGGTCTGGATATCCAGCGTAGCGGCTTTTTTCAGCAAGTTCTGTACCTGTACGCCGAACTTACCGACGATACCGATGTAGTAGCGCCGCGCTTCCGAAGCCCAGTCCTCTTCCACGTCCAGAGCACCGAATTTACCAAAGCCGTCAGCAGAGAACAGTACCTTATCGCAGGTATCATAGGTCACCATGACCTCCGGCCAGTGAACCATCGGAGCGGCCACAAAAGCCAGGGTGTGTTTGCCCAGGCAGAGGGTATCGCCTTCCTTGATGACGATCTGGCGGTCAGCGTAATCGGTGCCGAAGAACTGCTTCATCATGGCGAAAGCCTTGGCGCTGGATACGACGGTAGTGTCCGGATAGAACTCCATAAATTTAGCGATATTGGCGGAATGATCCGGCTCCATGTGCTGTACGATCAGGTAATCCGGATGACGGTCGCCCAGGAGAGCACAGATCTGATTCAGCCATGCCTGTCCGAAATGGGCGTCCACCGTGTCCATGATGGCGATTTTCTCGTCCAGGATGACGTAGGAATTGTATGCCATACCATTCGGAACCACATACTGACCCTCAAAGAGATCCACATCATGGTCATTGACGCCAACATATCGAATATCTTTTGTAATTTCCATTTTTGAATACGCTCCTTTTAGTTAAGATAGGTTCATTATAACATATTTGAAATAAAGTGTATAGAATAAGAAAGAATCCTGCAAAGCAGGATTCTCCGCCTGCGGCTGATCGCGTAAGCGACATACTACATCTCCGCCGCAGTGCGATAATATTTTTTATGTAACAGGGGATTCCATAGGAATTTCCTGTTACATGAAAAAGGCGTATCGGAGAAACCGATACGCCAAAAATCCATTTAAAATTCTATCGTCTGATCATCACGCAGTTCCAGATACACATGCCCCATACTCACATAGAAGTAAGGCCGAATCCACAGAAATCCGATGCCCATGGATCCGATGCCCAGAAGACACAGGGGCAGGAAACCGAGCCACAGGCGCAGGATGCGGATGTACTGGCCCTGCATGAGTCTGCGACTGGTCTGCAGCGCGTTATGAGCGGAACAGTACGGGTCATCCAGCAGCACGAATTCGGTCAGGCACCAGGGCAGGGAAATCAGGACTGCAGGGATAATGGCAAGCAGCGCATAGGCTGCCATGTGGGTCATCAACTGAATGACTTCAGTAGGCATATTTGCCAGATCGATGCTTAAGGGCAACCGGAGATAGCAGTACAGCGCAGGCGCAAACCAGACCAGGGAGACCGCGTAGCGGAACAGATAGGTCAGGATAAAGGTATCCGGCTGGGCACGGAAGGCGTAGAAGAGAAGTCCCGGTTGATTGACAGGAGCCTTCCGGCAGAGGGAGTAGAGATAGCGAATCAGTCCCACAGTAAGCAGCGCATTTAAAAGCAGGACAATCAGATTCAGAACCCAGAATAGCACCTGGTTCAGCACTAGCGGCGATGCACCCAGACTGGTGGACTGCAGGACGATGGTCAGGGCCATAGTAAATATGGTCAGGCTGATATTCAGATTCACGGCAAAGAAATAGTTACCGGTGAGGGTTATACGAGCCTGACGGCGGATTTCCTTCGGTCTCATCATAACGCGCCACCTCCTGTCGTCGGAAGCTGGGTGGACAGCTGATTATAGAGATCAGAAATAGCCTGCTGCAGGGCGTCCGGATCCATCAGGGTCTCCAGCCCGAAAAGCTGAATGGCCAGATAGAAGCCCAGAACCAGAATTACGACGGTGATGACGATAGAAAGAATCGAAACTGTCATGCCGCCTACAGCCTTTGGGGAAAGCCGGTAGCTGTCGCCTTTGGAGAGATGGGCGAAGAGAATGCTCATACAGCCCATGGGCAGGGCAAAATAGATAAAGTAAATGCTGATCACAGAAAGAAGGGTCAGCACGCCGAGCACCAGCGACAGAGTTGCCATTTTGTTCGGCTGTCTTTTATAGGGATTGAAATTCGGTTGTTGAAAATTCATATTCGGTTGTTCGGTATGATTGTAATCCATAAAAAATCCTCCTAAATAAACATGATAACACAGGAAAAAGGGAAAGACAATGAAATCTTAAAATCTACATCATGCGAAAGCAAACAGATCAGAAGTGGGAGACAGTAAAGTTACGGCTTGCGATGAGAGGTGGATTTTCGTATAATAAGGACAGTGCCCGCGATCGGAAAAGGTCATGGCGGAAGACAGGAGGAACACTCTATGGATATTAGTAAGAAACTGACGGAGGAGCTGGGCGTTCAGCGGTGGCAGGTGGAGGCCGCGGTGAAGCTCATCGACGAGGGGAATACAATTCCATTTATTTCCAGATACAGAAAGGAAGCGACCGGATCTCTGAACGACGAGGTGCTGCGTAATCTCTACGAGCGGCTGAATTACCTTCGGGGACTGGAGGATAAGAAAAATCAGGTGCTGGGAAGCATCCAGGAGCAGGGCAAGCTGACGGAGGAGTTGAAGGCACAGATTCTGGCAGCAGAGACTCTGGTGGAAGTAGACGACCTGTACCGCCCCTACCGGCCAAAACGGCGCACCCGGGCTACCATTGCCAAGGAAAAAGGTCTGGAGGGCCTGGCAGACGTGCTGCGGCTGCAGATGACGAAAAAGCCACTGGCGGAAGAGGCCGCTGCGTACATTTCCGAGGAAAAGGGCGTGCTGATTGCGGAGGACGCTATCGCGGGGGCCGGGGATATCCTGGCGGAGGCCATCTCCGATGAGGCGGATTACCGGACCTATATCCGGAAGGCCACCTTCGACGAGGGACAGCTGATATCCGAAGCTAAGGATGAGAAGGCGCAGACCGTCTATGAGATGTATTATCACTACGAAGAGCCTGTGAAAAAGGCAGCCGGACACCGGATTTTGGCCCTGAACCGGGGCGAGGCGGAGAAGGTGCTGAACGTCCGTGTGGAAGCGCCGGAGGAGCGCATCCTGCGGTATCTGGAGAAGAAGGTCATCGTGCGGGACAATCCGCATACCACGCCGACTCTGAAATCCGTCATCGCGGACAGCTACAGCCGCCTGATCGCGCCGTCCATCGAACGGGAAATCCGAAACGAGCTGACGGAAAAGGCAGAGGACGGAGCCATCAATGTCTTTGGAAAGAACCTGAAGCAGCTTCTGATGCAGCCGCCCATCGTGGGTCAGGTGGTGCTGGGCTGGGATCCGGCCTTCCGTACCGGCTGTAAGCTGGCCGTGGTGGACGCCACCGGCAAGGTGCTGAATACAGTGGTCATTTATCCGACTGCGCCCCAGAATAAGGTGACAGAGGCCAAAGCGACCCTGAAAAAGCTGATTGCCAAGTACGGCATTACTCTGATATCCGTGGGTAACGGAACCGCCTCCCGGGAGTCCGAGCAGGTTATCGTGGAGCTCATCAGGGAGCTGCCCACGCCGGTCCGCTACGTCATTGTAAATGAGGCTGGGGCCTCGGTCTATTCCGCCAGCAAGCTGGCCACAGAGGAATTTCCGAACTTCGATGTGGGACAGCGAAGCGCCGCGTCCATCGCCCGGAGACTCCAGGATCCCTTGGCAGAGCTGGTCAAGATCGATCCCCGCTCCATCGGCGTGGGTCAGTATCAGCACGACATGAATCAGAAGAAGCTGGGAGATGCCCTGTCCGGCGTGGTAGAGGATTGCGTAAATAAAGTCGGTGTAGATCTGAATACGGCCTCCGCGCCGCTTCTGGAGTACGTCTCCGGCATCAATAAGACCCTGGCAAAGAATATCGTAGCCTACCGGGAAGAGAATGGCCGTTTTACCAGCCGCAGAGAGCTTCTGAAGGTGTCCAAGCTGGGTCCAAAGGCCTTTGAACAGTGCGCGGGCTTCTTACGCATCACAGACGGCAAGAACCCCCTGGACGCTACCAGCGTGCATCCGGAGTCCTATGCCAGCGCCGAGAAGCTGCTGACCACCATGGGTTATACCACAGACGACCTGAAAAAGGGCGGTATCAAGGGTCTGTCCGGGAAGATTCATGATTATAAGCACCTGGCAGAGAAGCTGGAAATCGGCGAGCTGACTCTGCGAGATATCGTCAAGGAACTGGAAAAACCGGGGCGGGATCCCCGTGACGAGATGCCGAAGCCCATTCTCCGTACCGATGTGCTGGAAATGAAAGACTTAAAGCCCGGTATGGTGCTGAAGGGTACCGTCCGCAACGTTATTGATTTTGGCGTCTTTGTGGATATCGGCGTCCATCAGGACGGCCTGGTACACATTTCCCAGATTACCGATCGGTATATTAAGCACCCGCTGGAGGTGTTGAGCGTGGGAGATATCGTGGACGTGAAGGTTCTTAGCGTAGATTTACAGAAGAAGCGAATCGCATTGACCATGAAAGACGTAAAATAGGATATAAAAAATGCTCCGGCAGGTGGGTGAAACCTGTCGGAGCATTTTGCTTTTTCTTTCTTATTTCTTATACAGAATCCGGATAGAATTCAGCACGCACAGCATAGCCACGCCCGTGTCGGCGAATACAGCCAGCCACATATTCGGGTGTCCGGCCAGCCCAAGAATCATAACCGCGATCTTAATAATCAAAGCGAATACCACGTTTTGAACGGCGATATGGTTGGTGCTGCGGGCGATGGAGATAGCCGTCGGTACAGATTCCATACTGGAGGTCATAAATACCGCGTCAGCCGCCTCGATAGCTGCGTCAGCGCCGTTTCCCATAGCTGCGCCTACGTCAGCGCCGGCCAGAACCGGAGCGTCGTTGATACCGTCGCCGACAAACATGATGTTGCCGTTCTGCTCGCGGAGCTTGGCCATAATACTCAGCTTATCCTGGGGAAGAAGCTTTGCGTGAACTTCGTCGATGCCAGCCATCTTCGCTACGGCCTCAGCGCTTTCCTGCGCGTCGCCGGTCAGCATCACAGTGCGAAGACCCATTTTTTTCAGGCGTGCAATGGCAGATTTCGCGTCGGCCTTCAGAGTATCGGAGATCACCAGATATCCGGCCAGCTTACCGTCTACAGCCAGAAAGACCTCGGAGCCGTAGCCAGTGTCGATGGCAGCGTTCATAGCCACCTGATTTTCGTCCATCAGCTTCTGATTTCCGCAGAGCACCTTACCTGCAGCAAGAGAAGCGGAGATACCGTGGCCTGCGATTTCTTCCAGAAAAGCGGGCTTCTCCAGAGCGACTCCCTTCTCCTGTGCGGCCGCTACGATGCTGGCTGCGATCGGGTGGGTAGAGAACTGCTCGCAGCTTGCGCAGATGCGAAGCAGCTCATCCTCGGAAATGGATCCGGTGGAAACGATCTTTTGAAGTTTGAAGTTACCCTCGGTCACGGTACCGGTCTTATCCATGACCACAGCGCCCAGGTTGCTTAAGGCTTCCATAGCCACGCCGCCCTTGAACAGGATCCCCTTCTTGGAGCCTGCGCCGATACCGGAGAAGAATGCCAGCGGTACGCTGAGTACAAGGGCGCAGGGGCAACTCATAACCAGGAACGTAATCGCGGTATAAATCCACTGATGCCAGTTGCCGGTCACCAGAGACGGAATAATGGCAGTTATCAAAGCCAGGGTTACGACGATGGGAGTGTAAACCTTGGAGAACCGGGTAATAAAGCGGTCGATCTTCGGCTTGCTCGCGGCCGCGTTTTCTACGGAATCCAGGATACGGGTTACCATAGACTCGGACAAAGGCTTCTCTACGCGAATCTTCAGCTGACCGGAGGTGTTCACACAGCCGGAGGTGATGTCGTCTCCGGCCTTTACAGCCACCGGAACAGGCTCGCCGGTAATCGGTGAAGTATCCAGACGGCTCTCGCCCTCAAGAATTATGCCGTCCAGCGGAATACGGTCGCCCGGGCGGATCATCAGGACATCGCCCACCTTGGCGTTCTCAGCCGGGATGACTTTGATATCGTCGCCCTGTATCAGATTGACGACCTCGGGACGCATATCCACAGCGTCCATGATCTGTCCGCGGCTTCGCTCTACGGCCTTGTGCTCGAAGAACTCGCCGATGCGGTAGAAGAGCATAACGCCCATAGCCTCGGGATACATGCCGATGGCAAATGCGCCCAGTGTCGCGATACCCATCAGGAAGTTTTCATCGAAGATCTGACCATGGGAAATGTTCCTGACAGCGGTCACCAGGACGCCGGCACCCAGAATCAGATAACCAATGACAAATATGGGCAGTGTAACCATGGCGGCAGCACCCATATGGCTTAAAATCTCGCCGACTACGAAGAGAACCGCGCCGATGATGATGGAAATGAGTTCTCTGCGCTCGTTCTTTTTCTCTTCTTCCCTGGCAGACTGTGCTGCGGCGTTCTTGGCGGCGGATTTCGGGGACGGGTCACGCTCTACAATGGTGACGCCCTCCTCCAGGGCTGCGCTGACGCGACGAATCTCGTCGATGAGAGCGTCCGGATTCTCGGCAGTGATGCGGAGCTGCCTGGTGGCGTAGGTCAGAACGGCATTTTCCACGCCGGGCACCTCGTTGATACGCTCTTCCACTTTGGCCGCGCAATGCGCGCAGTCCAGACCGTTGATGATGTATACTTTTGCTTTTGCAGATGCATTCACGGTTTTCGGAACAATTTTCACTTCGGACTCAATGGAAGAGCAGATGTGCTGCATTTCCGGCAGCAGGGCATCCGGATCAGCGGCCAGGACACGGAGCTGCCTGGTGGCGAAGGTGATGGTGGCTTCCTCTACGCCGGGCAGGGCGTTGATTTTCTCTTCCATCTTGGAAGCACAGTGGGCGCAGCCAAGGTTTTCGATGATGTAGACTTCCTTGCGGGCAGCAGTGCTGTGCTCGTGATGATGTTCATGGTGATGATGCTCATGGCCGCAGCCACAGGAGTCGCCATGTTCATGGTGATGATGCTCATGCTCCTCATGGCCATGATCGTGGCCGCAGCCACAGGAGTCGCCATGCTCGTGGTGATGATGCTCGTGCTCCTCATGGCCATGCTCATGGCCGCAGCCACAGGAGTCGCCATGCTCGTGGTGATGATGCTCGTGCTCCTCATGGTCATGCTCATGATGATCGTGCCCGCAGCCACAGCCGCATTCCTCGTCGTGGTCATGCTCGTGATGCTGATGCGCATGCTCTTCATGCTCATGATGATGTTCGTGGTCATGGTCATGCTCGTGTTCACAACCGCAGCCACAGTGCTCCTCATGCCCGGCTACGGGATTCAGTTTCTCTCTGTCCATATCAGCCATAATATCTATCTCCTTTGAAAATATATTCATATATGTTTAACTGTTCATATGATGATTTAACCACGTTTGCATAGGAATGTCAAGGAGAAAATAGAAAAAAGAATAAATTTTAAAAGACCGGAAACAAAGAAAAAATCATGGAATAAATATTGAGAGAAAATGTCATTTATGGTAAAATCATGAAATACAGAAAATTACCGGGGGGTAAAAGTTGCCTTATAATTTAAAGAAGATTGCGGAAGAGTCAGGTTATTCTATCTCAACGGTTTCCCGCGTGATCAATGGAAAAGGAAGAATCTCACAGAAGACCAAGGATGAGATTTTGAAGATAGCGAAGGAACATCATTATGTACCGAATCAGGTGGCACGTTCTTTGAAAAACAGCAAGACCAATACCATCGGAATCATCGTTCCGGATATCCGGGACTATTTTAATCTGGTCATCAAAGCAGCAGATAACGTATTTTCCACGGAAGGATATTCGATTCTGCTGGCGGACTCCAATGAAGATCCGGAAAAGGAGGAGAACTATATCCGGCTTATGTACGAAAAGCGGGTGGACGGACTGATTCTGGCCACTGTCGCGGAGGAGCACGAGGCGCTGGAGATGTATTTTCAGAGCGGCGTCCCGGTTATTTTCATCGACAATCTGCCCCATGTGAAGCCGGAATACGAGGACTGTGTGCTGCTGGACAACAGCCGGGCAAGTGCCCTGGCGGTGGAGTGCCTGGCAAAAGCGGGGCATGAGCAGATAGCAGTTATCGTCGGTAATGAGCGGGAGACTACGGGACTGGAACGGCTTCGTGGGTTCCGGAATGCCTTAGAGGATCACGGGTTGAAAGCGATACCGGAGCTGATGAAGAAGGGCGATTACCAGGTGGAGGGAGGCTACCGCTGTATGCGGGAGCTTCTGGAGGCCAGGGAGGCGCACCCCTTTACAGCGGTCTATGTCAGCTCCTATAAGATGTCCTGCGGAGCCCTGAAGGCCATTCGGGAGCAGGGGCTTCGGATTCCGGAGGATGTGGCGGTGGTGGCCTTTGATTTTCTGGATGAGACGGGCTTAAATGTGCCGTCGATCACAACGATTACGCAGCCCACGGAGAGCATCGGAACCATCGCGGCTAACCGGATGCTGGCGCGGCTCCGATGCGAAAAGGGGACGGAGATTATTGCCCAGCGGATTCTGCTGGCCCCTGCGCTCCAGAAGGGTGACAGCAGCAGGAGATAAAGACAGAGCAAGAGCTTGCGCAAATATGGAGGTGCGCAAGCTCTTTTTACAGGAGAAGATAATATAATAGGTAAAAAGCAATTTTATTTTTTAATCGCAGCGGTGGACTGGCCCAGTTTAATGACCGGATTGACGAAGGATACGGAATCTTCCTCTTCCGGGGACAGCTCCACATTGTCAATGGACTGGAGCAGCTTATGTACCATCAGCTTGCCAATCAGCTTGCCGGGCTGCAGCACGGAGGTGATACTGGGAGAGAATAGCCGATCCCGGTCTTCCATATCGAAGCCGATGAAGGAGAAGTCCTCAGGATAGCTGAGGCCGTAATCCTTAATGGCATGGATGGCGGAGCATGACATCCGGTAGGTGGACACGATGACCGCAGTGAACGGGTGATCCTCCCGGCTTAAGATCAGTTCTTCCATGGAAGAATAGCCTGCGTCCAGGTAGTAAAGTCCCTCTTTGATCAGGTTTTGGTCAACCTCCAGATTATGTTTTTTCATGGCTTCCATGAAACCGTCGCGACGGTATTTCGCCGTACTTTCCTTGGTATTTCCACAAATCAGGGCAATTTTTTTGTGTCCAAGCTTTACCAGGTGGTCCACCGCGATTTCCGTGGCTTTGATGTTGTTCAGGACCACCTTGCTACAGACCAGATCGGCAGGTTCGTTGTCGAAGAAAATTACGGGAATATCACTGCTCTCATAGACGTCGGTCCATGCAAAGGTGTCAGAAACAGTCGCCAGCATCAGGCCATCCACCTGAGACTGGTACATGAGCTTGATATAGTTGGCTTCCTTCAGCGGATCCTCGTGGGAGTCCGCCAGAATCATGGAATAATTGTGAGCGGACAACTCGGATTCCGTTCCCTTTATAACTTCTGAAAAATAATCACCGATATCCGGAACAATCAATCCTACAATATTTGTCTTTTTCTGTCTTAATGACTGAGCAATACGGTTCGGGGAATAATTATATTTTTTTGCGGTATCCATTACCAGGCGCCGGGTTTCAGCGGAAACCCGGCCGGTATTGTTCAGTGCTCTCGAAACTGTCGAAATGGACAGGTTTAGTTCGTCTGCTATTTCCTTTAAGCCGTTTGCCATAAGCGTGTCCCCTCTTAAATCAGAATAAATCCATCTTTGAGAGGATCGTTTGCAGATACAACGAAGTCGCTTAAGGCGGTGATGTAGGCGGAACCGGTAATCTTCGGGATGCCGCCGATATAGCCGCAGGTATCCAGGCGCTCATCAATTCTTCCGGCAAAGCGGGTGCCAATGATGCTTTCCTGGACAAAGGACTGACCAAGCGCAATATTTCCATGGCCCAATTCTGCCGCTACGCGGGCAGAGGTACCGGTGCCGCAGGGAGAGCGGTCTACGGCTGTGGAATTGCCTTCCTCCACCGGAATCAGGATGACCACTTCTTTACTGTCAGCGCCGTCGGTACCGGGCTGTGTGAACATGACGCTGTGGATGCGGTCCATGAAAGGCTGCTCCGGATGTACAAAGCCAATTTCCGGCTGTGCCACATTGAATACCTTATGTGCTGCCTCCATCAGTTCATTGATATTGGCCGGATCTACGGTCAGACCAAATTTCTCCACCGGAACGATGGCGTAGGCCATGCCGCCAAAGGCCACGTCGCAGGGAACCTTGCCATATCCTTCGATCTCCAGCTCTTTACTTGCATAGAGGAAAGAAGGCACATTTGCAAAGGTCACTTCCTTTACGTTGCCGTTCTCAACCTTTACCTCTGCGGTAACGAGGCCAGCAGGCGTATCCAGCTTCACAGTGGTCACCGGCTCTTTTTTTTCTACCATACCAAGCTCCACAAGGACCGTGGACACGGCGATGGTGCTGTGGCCGCACATGGTCATGTAGTCGCAGGCGTCAAAATAGAGAATACCCATATCAGCCTCGGGATTGCAGGGCGGCACATAGAGTGCGCCGGACATGCTGGCGTGGCCTCTGGGCTCCTGCATCACGACCTTGCGGATCCAGTCGTGGTGATCGTGCAGGTACTGCATCTTCTCCGCCATGGTATTGCCCTTAATCTGCGGAGCGCCGCCTACGATGTGGCGGGTGGGACTTCCTGCGGTGTGGGTCTCGATGATTTTTAAAATTCTTTCAAATTGCATAAGTGGTAACCTCCAGTTTGATTATATAGTAGTTTCCCCGTTGAACAAATGATAAGAGCAAAGGTTTGCACAAATCTTTCTTTTAATATAAAATATAAGCAGATAATCTGTCAAGAGTAAAAATTCCAAAAAAATATGGAAATTGTTCAAAAAGTTGAAAAAAGCGGAATTGCATCCTTGCAATTGAGAAAAAAATATCGACAAGAAAGCAGTATGCACAAAAAATCTCGGATAAAATTGTGCAGAATGGTAGAAGTTAAAAAACATCTTGAAATTGATTGTGAACTATTTTATAATCACAACTGTAAACAAACGGTGCAAACGTTTGTGCACGGAAAGCAATTTTTTGAACTAAGGAGGGTATTTATGAAGAGAGCAACAAAAATGGTCGCGTTACTGTTATCGGCAGCAATGATGGTTGGCCTGACTGCATGCGGGGGTAATGCAGCGGACGATACCGCAGCTTCCAGTGACACACAGGAGACAACGGCAAGTGGTGATACCGCAACGGATGACGACATGATTTATTTCGCTGCAGTAGGTCCTCTGACCGGAACTCAGGCAGACTTCGGAAAACATGCGCTGTGGGGTGCGCAGGTGGCTGTAGACGAGATTAACGCAGCAGGCGGTATCCTTGGAAAGCAGGTTGGCATCAAATCTTACGATGATGAGAACGTGGCAGAAAAGGCTGCTGCTGCAGCAGAACTGATTGTATCTGATCCTTCTGTCGTAGCAGTTGCGGCAGCGCACTACAGCAGCAGTATCGCTCTGGTAGGCGCTCCGATTTACCAGGAGGGCGGCATTCCGGCGATTTCCAACTCCGCTTCCCATCCGGACTATTCCGCAGTCGGTGATTACATCTTCCGTAACAACCTGACAGAGGAAGACGAGTTCCGTTTCGCGTTCCAGATGCCGGTAGTGGCAGGCGCGAAGAAGGTAGCTATCGTATCTCTGATGTCTGACTTCGGACAGCTCTTCACAGACGACATGGTAGAGATGGCAAAAGAGTACGGCGAGCAGCTTGGTTTTGAAATTGTCTGTGAATCCTATTTTACAGACGGCACTGTAGACTTTGCTCCGAACATCGCAGAGGTTAAGAGCTCCGGTGCTGACACCATCATGTTCTCCGCAGAGTACAATAACCTGGCGGCATTCGCACAGCAGCTGCGAAAGACAGATACCGACACCCAGATCATCGGCCTGATGACTACATACAACGGCGAGCTGATTAAGCTGGCAGGCGACACCGTAAACGGCATGTACCTGTACTCCTGCTTCGATCCGAACAGCGACAGCGCAGTAGTTCAGCAGTTTGTAAAAGAGTACTCTGATGCCAATGGCATGCAGCCGGACTTCGTAGCAGCGAACGCATACGACTCTGTATACATGCTGAAGAATGCTATTGAGAAAGCTGGAAGCTATGACAGAGAAGCCATCAAGGACGCTCTTTATGAGGTATCTTTCGACGGAACACAGGGCAACATTCACTTCAAGGAAAATGGTGATGTTGAGAAGGTTGCAGTTGCATTCAAGATTGAGAACGGTGAGTTTGTAGGTCTGCCGGATGCATTCAAACTGTGGGATGACTTTATTGCTCAGTAATTTAAGTTATTTCATGATTCCATGATAAAACTTCCATTATATGCATGGTGTGAACGCAGCTTCACACCATGCATGAACAAAGGGGTAGGAATATGCTATTACAACAGTTATTAGGTGGAATTTCCATCGGATTTATATACGCTATTGTAGCAGTAGGTTATTCGCTGGTATTTGGTGTTCTGGGAATTATGAATATGGCTCACGCATCAACATTTACGTTGGGAGCTCATTTCATTCTGATGTTTATCACCATGAATTTCGGAGTAATCCCGGGATTTATAGCTAGTTTGATTCTGACCGGAATTATTAATATGTGTTACGATAGCTTCATTTTGTCCCCGCTGCGCAGCAGACCGGGCGGAACAGGAATCACTGTACTGATTACGGCGATTGGTTTCAACTATATTTTACAGAATCTTTGTCTGGTTATCTGGGGAAGCGAGAGAAAGGCTTTCCCGAACATTTTTAACTTTGGAACATTACAGTTATTTGGTTATGCGATAGATTCAACTCAGGTTTCTATTATTATTGTATCCGTAGTACTGCTTGCGCTGCTTTCCTATCTGCTTTACGGAACAAACTTTGGTCTGGCAATGAGAGCCATTCAGCAGAACATGAAAGCGTCCAAGCTGATGGGTATTAATACAAAAATAGTTATTTCCGTTACATTCTTTATCAGTGGAGCTTCTGCGGTAGTGGCGAGCTTCATGGTAGCAAGTTATTACCAGTTGGTATATCCGACCATGGGTATCACTCTTGGAGCGAAGGCTTTCGCTTCCGCGGTACTGGGAGGACTTGGCTTACTGCACGGCGCTGCGGTGGGAGGCCTGGTAATCGGAATCCTGGAATGTATTGCGGTTATGGTATTCGGAGGAACTTATAGAGATGCAGTTGCTTTCATTATCTTAATCCTTGTTCTTTGCGTAAAGCCTACGGGATTGTTCGGAAAGAAGATCGATCAGAAAGTGTAAAGCAGAAAGGTTGCTGTAATTATGAAGAAAAAATTGAACTTTACAATGAGCAGAAAGACAGAAGCAATATTGTATCTGGTAGCTGCGGCAATCTGTATAGCCATCCCGTTCCTTGGAACCGGTCAGTATGTACTCCGTACGCTTACACTGATTGGAATATATGGAATTATGGCACTGAGTCTGAATATTACGGTCGGCTACGCAGGCCAGGTTAATATGGGACATGCCGCATTCGTAGCAATCGGCGGATACGTATATGCAATGATGACATCTTATGTGGCAGGCTGGAACTGCTGGATTGCGATGCTGTTCGGTGGAATTGCCACAGCAGTTGCAGGACTACTGGTAGGTATCCCGACTCTGCGACTGAATGATGTATACTTTGTAATCGCTACCACCGGATTTTCCGAGGTAGTCAAGGTGATTACACTGAACTGGAGAAGCGCTACAAACGGTTCTCTGGGAATTAAGAATATTCAGAAATTTACACTTTTCGGCCTGGAGCTGACCAATAAGAACGGCGGTATGTACTTCCTGACCCTGGCGCTTCTGGGCGTGACCCTTTACTTCTCCTGGGCCATCAAGAATTCCAAGCTGGGACGCTCGCTTTTCGCACTGAAGGACGACGAGCTGGCGGCGAATCTGATGGGAATCCGGACAGGACGTCAGAAGATTTACGCTTTCGTATTATCTTCCTTCCTGGCAGGTATCTCCGGAGCATTATATGTCTGTCTGAACACGTATGTAGGACCGGATACTTTCACAGCGGATATATCCACCGTTATCCTCTGTATCGTAATCTTCGGCGGACTTGGTTCCTTAAAAGGTATGCTGATTGGTTCTCTGCTGCTGATTGCGTTCCCGGAGGTGCTGAGATTCCTTTATCTGTACAAATACATTATCTACGGACTGATTCTGGTAGTCCTGATGAGATTTAAACCCAGCGGCCTGTTCGGTTCCAGAGACAGACGCGCATACAAGCTTCCGAAGGGAGTCGTAGTGAAGGGAGGAACGGAAACGGATGAAACTGCTTGAGTTTAAAGGAGTTGCAAAGAATTTCTCGGGCCTGTCGGTACTGGAAGATGTGAACCTTTCGGTGGATCAGGGCGAAATCGTCAGCTTGATCGGACCCAACGGAGCCGGTAAGACTACTATTTTTAATCTTTTAACCGGAGTATATCAGGTTTCCGCGGGAGATATTTTCTTCGAGGGAAAAAAGATTAACGGAAAACCGATTCAGGAAATTGTAGATGCTGGAATTGCAAGAACATTCCAGAATCTTCGATTATTCCCGAATATGCGGGTAATTGAAAATGTTATGGTTGGCGACTATCACAATCAGAAATACGGATTTCTTGATATGATGTTCCGCACCAGGAAATTTAAAGAAGAAGAGCGGAAGGCGACGCAGCAGGCGGTAGATATTCTGGAGTCCATCGGAATGGCGGACAAGATCGACAATTACGCCAGCGACCTTCCTTACGGAGCCCAGAGACGGCTGGAGATCGCCCGGGCGATTGCCACCAACGCAAAGCTGATTCTGCTGGATGAGCCAGCGGCAGGCATGAACGGACAGGAGACGGAAGAGCTTCTGGAGTTCGTAAAGAGCCTTCAGAAGCGCGGATTTACCATCCTTCTGATTGAGCACGATATGAACCTGGTTATGAATATCTCAGACAGAATCTATGTACTGAATCACGGAAGAATGATTGCGGAAGGAAAGCCTGCAGAAATCAGCAAGAATCCGGCTGTAATCGAAGCATATCTTGGAACGGGAGGTGACGGGGACGATGCTGAAAGTTAAAAATCTGAAAACATCCTACGGTCATATCCACGCGCTGAAGGGAATCAACCTGGATGTGGAGCAGGGCGAAATCGTAACTCTGATTGGCAGCAACGGCGCAGGAAAAACCACCACGCTGATGTCCATCATGGGAATGCTGAAGAGTGAACTGGGTTCCATCGTGGAATTTGAGGGTGAGGATATCACCCACTGCAGCCCATCCGTTTTGGTGAAAAAAGGACTCTGTCTGGTACCGGAGGGCCGCGAAGTATTTCCGAAGCTTTCCGTACATGACAATCTCCGCCTGGGCGCTTTCACCAGAAAACAGAAGGCGGAAATTAAAGACACCTATGAAAAGGTATATGAGTTATTCCCCCGTCTGAAGGAAAGAGAAAAACAGATGGCAGGAACCCTGTCCGGAGGAGAACAGCAGATGCTGGCTATCGGGCGCGCCCTGATGGCGCAGCCGAGACTTCTGATGCTGGACGAGCCGTCTCTGGGCCTTGCTCCCAACATCGTACAGCAGATTTTCGCGCTGATTAAGCAGATCAACGAGCAGGGAACCACGGTTCTCTTGGTAGAGCAGAACGCTTATCAGGCGCTTCGAATCGCAGACAGAGGCTATATCATCGAGACTGGTTACGGAAGATTATCCGGAGACGCTAAGGAGCTTCGCGAGAGCGACGAAGTAAGACGGGCATATCTGGGTAATGTAGGAGATTGATTACAAGAGGTGAGACTATGAAAAAAGACCAGATTTCCATCAATCTGGAATCGCTCCAGGATCGGATGGGCAACACTGTGGAAATCCGCGAGACCATGAAAGGCCTGAAGGAAGCAGGCTATGAATATGTAGAGGTACTTCATTTTCTGAATCCGGACGACGGGACGACCTGGAAAGAGATTCTGGATGAATGCGGTATGCATGCAAGCTCCATTCATGAATTATATGAGGATATCGAGAAAGAGCCGGAGCGTATGGTGGAAAAAGCGAAATCCCTGGGCTGCAAATACATCGCCTGCGGACTTTCCAGATTCACCGTATGGGAGGACGAGAATTCTTTAAAGGAGTTGACCGACGGACTGAATCGTCTGGGTAAATATTTTAAGGAACAGGGACTTGAGCTTCTGTACCACAACCACAACATGGAATTCGCGAAATACGACGGAAAGCACACAGCGCTGGAATATATTTTCGCGAATACCGCCCCGGAGGTGGTAGGAGCAGAGCTGGATGCTTACTGGGTACACTTAAGTGGTTCTACACCGGCGGCCTGGTGTCAGAAGCTTGGTAGGAGGCTGAAGGCCATCCACTTAAAGGATCTGGGCGTCACCGGAATCAGCACGCCGGAGAAATACATCAAGACACCTTCCGTCATGGCGTTGGGATATGGAAACCTGGATATCGAGGGTATCGTAAAGGCGGCAGATGAAGCGGGATGTCAGTGGTTTATCGTGGAGACCCATACCGGATGGATCAACAACGATTCCCTTTACACAGCGGGCTTATCTTATAAGTACTTGATGAACTTAAGTGAGAACTAAATTAAATTTTTTAATAAAGAGGAGGAAATAACTATGAAATTCGATTTTACTGGAAAGATTTGTGCGGTAACAGGCGCGGGCGCAGGCATGGGACAGGCGATTTCTCTGATGCTGGCAGAGTCCGGAGCAAAGGCAGTGGTTATGGTAGACTTGTCTGAGAAGCACATGGCGGAGACCATCGATAAGATGAAAGCCATCGGAACCGATTACAAATGTGTATACGGCGACCTTTCCCAGGTGGAATTCGCGAAAAAATTCGTGGAGGAGACTATCGAGACCTATGGCACCATCGACGTATTGGTGAACGTAGCCGGAATCGTACAGGTAAATTCTCTGGATACCATCACAGAGGCTGATTTCGACAGAACCATGGCTATCAATGTAAAGGCTCCCATGTTCGCGACTCAGGTAGCAGCAAGAAAGATGGTAGAGCAGGGACACGGTTCCATCGTAGTCATCGCTTCCACAGCAGGTATCATGGGCGTAGGCAACAGAATGGCATACTCCACATCCAAGGGCGCTCTGGTTATTATGTGCAAGTCCATTGCGGCTGAGCTGGCAGGAACCAACGTAAGAATCAACTGCGTATGCCCGGGCACTGTAGATACTCCTTCCATGGAGAAGAGATTCCAGGCGATGCCGGATCCGGTAGCAGGAAAGAAAGCCTTCCTGGCAAAGGAACTCAACGGTCGTATCGGTACTTCCGAGGAGATTGCGAAGACGGTACTGTTCGCAGCAAGCGACGAGGTAGATTACCTGAACGGCGCAGCCCTGATCGTAGACGGCGGTATGACCTGCTGTACAGGTAAGAATTAATCTATTCGATTTATTTGGAGGCAATCATGAGTATAAAAAAACATCCGATTTTAGGCGACGCGCCTGAAGTGGAAGAAGTAACGGTAATCCTTGACGGGGTGCCGATCAAGGTAGAAAAGGGACAGATGATTGCAGCGGCGCTTCTGGAAAAGGGAGTGCGTGTAAACAGATATACCCGTAAGAATCATGCGGCGAGAGGAATTTTCTGCGGAATTGGTCAGTGTACGGACTGTGTTATGATTGTGAATGGTCAGCGGAATGTACGGACCTGCATTACTCCGGTAGAAGACGGCATGATTATCGAGACTCAGAACCGGACGGAGGAGTAGTAGGATGGAAAAAAGAGAGATTTTGATCATCGGCGCAGGACCGGCAGGTCTGGCAGCCTCCATCGAGGCGGCGCAGACAGGCGCGCAGGTTCTCCTTATAGATGAAAATGACACTCCGGGCGGTCAGCTTTTCAAGCAGATACATAAGTTCTTCGGATCCTCGAAGCATAAGGCCGGAACGAGAGGTATTAATATAGGAAAGCAGATGCTGGAGCAGACCAAAGAAGTAGGCGTGGAGCTGTGGCTGAACACTACAGCAGTCGGCACCGTCGGTGATAAGCAGGTTGCTCTGGTACGGAAGAAAGAAGACGGAACCTCAGAAACCGTAGTAGTAGAGGCGGAAGAGATTCTGGTAGCCTGCGGCGGAGCGGAGAACGCGGTTAACTTTGAAGGCTGGACCCTTCCGGGCGTCATGGGAGCCGGAGCAGCACAGACCATGGTTAATGTAAGACGCGTGCTGCCGGGAAAGAAAATCCTGATGGTAGGATCCGGAAATGTGGGACTGATTGTAAGCTATCAGCTGATGCAGGCGGGAGCCAATGTGGTAGGTATCGTAGAGGCAGCGCCGAAGATTGGCGGCTACTGTGTCCATGCGGGAAAAATCCGCAGAGCGGGCGTTCCGGTCTACCTGTCCCACACCGTACTGCATGCGGATCCGGATGAGAACGGAGAGGTCAAGGATGCAGTTATCGTTCAGTTGGACGATCATTTCCAGCCCATCGCGGGAACCGAGAAGAAGATTGACTGTGATACCATCTGTATCGCCACGGGTTTAAGACCTCAGATTAAAATCAGCACCCTGCTTGGCGTAAAGAACGGCTTTATCCCGGAGCTGGGAGGCTGGATGCCGATTCACGACGAGAACATGGAGACCAATGTACATGGTATCTTCGTAGCAGGCGATACGGCAGGCGTAGAAGAGGCAAGTACAGCCATGGACGAGGGACGTCTGGCAGGCGTATCCATGGCACATCAGCTGGGTCACTTAAGCGACGCGGAAGCAGCTGACAGGAAGAAAGAAATCGTAGAACGACTGGAAGCGCTGCGCCTTGGACCCTTCGGTGAGAGACGTCAGAACGCAAAGAACAGAATTGTTGCGGAGGGCAAAAAACATGAGTGATATTACAAAAGTAGGTTTTTTAAATTCCGCTGAATTAAAAGAGGCGGGAAGATATCCGTCAGAGGAGCGGCTGAAAAAGGGACCGGTGGCAGTGATCGAATGCTGCCAGAACATTCCCTGCAATCCTTGTGAGACGGCCTGTAAGTTCGGAGCCATTACGGTAGGCGATCTGATTACCAATCTTCCGGTGCTGGATGAAAGCAAATGTGTAGGCTGCGGTGTCTGCCTGACTAAATGTCCCGGACTTGCTATTTTCGTAGTAGATAAGTCGAAGGATATGGCGACCGTAAGCTTCCCGTTCGAATACCTGCCCTTGCCGGAAAAAGGCGATATCGTGAAGGCAGTAGACCGGGCCGGTCAGTATGTATGCGACGCAAAGGTAGTAAGAATCAATAATGCGAAGGCCAATGACTGTACACCGATTGTCACCATCGAGGTTCCTAAAGAGGTCAGCGACGACGTAAGAAGCATGCGCCGGCTGAATCTGACGGACGAAGACACCAGAGCAAAGCTTCTGGAGAGAGATGATTGGACCAATGTACCGGACGATTTGATTGTATGCCGCTGTGAAGAGGTGACCGTAGGCGATATTAAAAAAGCCATCGCCGAGGGCGCAAAGACAGTGGAAGGAATCAAAAAGCGTACCCGCGCCGGAATGGGACTCTGCCAGGGCAGAACCTGTTCCAAGCTGGTATCCCGGATTCTGGGCAGCGAGCTGGGAATCAAGCCCAATGAGATTGAACCTGATCGCGTGCGTATGCCGATTAAGCCGGTAGCATTCGGTGTGTATAAGGAGTGAAACGATGAGTAAAAGTGTAGATGCAGTGGTAATAGGCGGAGGAATCGTAGGGCTTTCCAATGCGTATTGGCTTGCAAAGCGTGGCCTCAGCGTAGTTCTCATCGAAAAAGGAGACCTTGTAGCAGGCACGTCAGCAAGATGCGACGGAAATAATTATATCTGTGATACAGCTCCGGGTGAAGTCACACATACCATGAAGCTCGCGGTAAGCGAGGTAGAGAACCTGGTAAAAAATGAGCTGGACGCAGACGTGGATTGGATTGAAAATGGAATGTTTACCCTGGCTGAGGACGAAGAGCAGTTCGAGCAGGCCAAGAAGCAGTGCGCGGAGAAGCAGGCAGACGGCATCGCCTGCCGAATGGTAGACAGCAGAGAGCTTCACGAGGCGGAGCCGAATCTGGCCCCGGATATCTATGGAGCCATCGAATTTACCGAGGGCGGTTCCCTGAACCCGATGCTGTTTGGTTTCGCCCTGGGCGAGAAGGTAGAGAAGCTGGGCGGAGAGCTGATGCGCTTTACCAGAGTCCTTGGAATTGAGCTGAATCCGGACGGTTCCGTAGGAAAGGTCCTGACAGACAAGGGTGATATCCTTACTAAGTATGTCATCGACGCGGCTGGCGTATGGTCACCGGAAATCGGTAAGATGGTAGGCGTGGACATTCCTGTCACCAAGATGAAGGGCGATATCCTGGTAGCCGAGTCGGATGTGAGAGTATCCAACCGCTATGTATGCGAGATTGGCTACAACTTCCTGAGAAATGATATGGAGCTTTCCGGCGACGACGCTATCCGTCAGAAATACGGAATCGGCTTTCTGACAGAGCCCACGGGCGCGCAGAACGCGCTGATCGGCTTCAGTAAATACCCGGCGGAGGATACAAAGACCAACTTCGAGGTAACCCGGGCCATGGCAAAGCGCGCTATCCGGTTCTACCCGATGATTGCGGATGTCAATATCATCCATACCTACGCAGGCTTACGTCCCTGGTCACCGGACCACGAGCCGATTATCTCAAAAACTAATGTTCCGGGCTTCTATGTCTGCTCCGGTCACTGCGGAAGCGGTATCGCATACGGACCGCTATCAGGAAAGCTGATTATGCAGATGATTCTGGGCGAACAGACAGATGTGAAAATGGACAGATACGATCTGTACCGGTTTAAGTAAAAACAAAAAATGTATAGGAGGGTAAGAATATGGCTTATTTCAATCTTGAGGAAACAAAACGCAGAGTAGAGAAGGTAAAAGGAATCCTTCGGGAGAAAAATCTGGACTGCGCAATCATTTACTATGATGAACTGAACGTGGCAGACGGCTGGTACCTGACCGGCTGGTGTCCGCAGTTTGAGAAGGAAGCGGTTATGGTATTTGCCAATGAGGCAGATCCAATTCTTCTCGGCGGACCGGAATCCGCGCCCTTCGCAAAATACGCAAGCGCGATTACCGAGAATTACTGCTTCAAGCCCTTTATGGTTCCCGAGGAGGAGTATCCGAACGCAACCATCATCGGTTTTGACGACCTGAACAAGATTCTGCAGGACAAGGGAATCCACATCAAGAGAATCGGTATCGTAGGCTCCTTCTACTTCCCGCATTCCATCTATGTACTGCTGCAGGAAGGCTTCAAGGGCGCAGAGTTCGTAGATATCACAGACGAGTACGATTACCTGCGTTACTTCAAGAGCCCCTGGGAGGTTCAGAATATCCGTACCGCTTTCGGTATGACCTATGAAGCTCTGAAAGCCATGGAAGCAAAGGTAAAACCGGGCGCTACTGAGATCGAGGTTGCGGCAGCAGGAGAGTATGCATGCCGTTCCAGAAATGCCAACAACTTTGCGTTCCAGACCATGGTTGGTTCCGGTATCATGAGCAACGCAGTGGCACCGGTAGCTTCCAACACACCGATGAAGGCCGGCGATATGGTTATGGTAGGTATCGCGCCCAGATATAATGGCTATGCAGGCGTTATGGGCGACACCCTTCCGGTATCCGGCGAATATACCCAGGAGCAGAAGGACTGCATCAATGTCATCCGCGAGGTATTCCGCAAGACCCGTGACGCTCTGAAGCCGGGCGAGACAGGCAAGACCCTGGATCCGATCGGAGCAAAGATTTACGAGAAGCATGACTGGACCAAATACATTGTGTGCCCGTTCGTTCACGGCCTGGGCTTGATGGAAGCAGAGAGACCGTTCTTCGGACCCAACGGAACCGACGTCCTGCAGCCGGGCTCCATCGTATCCATCGATATCAGTATCTTCGGTCATCCGAAGCATCACGGCGTCCGTGTTGAGACCGGCTACCTGATCACAGAGACAGGTTACGAGCCGCTGTCACCGGAGATGGACGCAAGACTTGAGAAGGAAGTATAAATTTATTTTTAGAAATCAGAGGAGAATAAGACCATGAATGCAATGCTTGAGAGATTAAAAACTGTAACACCGGCTGTACTTTCCGCATGGAATGAGGATGGCAGCTTTGATGAGAAATCCTACCGGGCTCTGGTACACAGATGTGTAGAAGCAGGCATGGAGAGCCTCTTCATCCTGGGCTATACCGGCGAGGTAAAATACATTCCGAGAGAAGAGAGAAAGAAAATCACCGCGGCAACCCGCGCTGAGGCTCCGGACGCTCTCATCGTGGCAGGCTGCGTAGGCTCCTGCATCGACGATATTCTGGTGTACATCCAGGATGCCAAGGATGCTGGCGCTGATATGGCTCTGGTTACACCGACCGAGTTCTTCTCCCTGCGTGATTATGAGCTGGAGAGCTTTTTCGAGGATCTGAACGCGAAGACCGCTCTGCCCATCATGATTTACAACTGCCCGGAGAATCCGCACCACTGCAGCGGCGAGATGCTGAACCGTCTGGCGAAGCTGCCGAACATCCAGGCTCTGAAGCAGTCCACCACCACCGACAAGATTCAGAGAATCATGAACAAGATGGACAAGGATCTGGACTTCATCATGGTATCCGGCGACGAATTCGAGTTCTTCCCGGCTATCTGCCTGGGCGTACAGGGCTTCATCATGGGAGCGCCGGGCAATATCACCCCGAAGCTTTGCCTGGAGATGTTCAACGACTACAACGCAGGAAAATTCGAGGAGTGCAGAGAGAAATATATGAAGTTTGCGGACTTCTACGATGAACTGTTCTTCTGTGTAGACAAGGATGTTATCGCTATCACCAAGGCTACCATGGAGCTGGCAGGCACCTGCAAGCGTTGGATGAAGAGACCCACCGCAAGCGTAACAGACGAAGAGATGGAAGTTATCAAGGATGTATTAAAGAGACATAACATTACTCTTTAAGTAAAGGTTTTGTTTGATGAAAGTGCCCGGCCCGTGCCTTAGAAGGACACAGACCGGGCATTTTGTCTATTTACTTTAATTGGAACAGATAATTTAGACAGGTACTTTCGGAACAGCAGGAGGACTCTATGAGAAATCATATCGACTACGATCGCGTGGAATTTGAAAAATGCATGCGCGGAGAAATGTACAACACGACCTTTCGCGGGCGCGACGAGCTGGTGACCGCAGCCCTGATGCTCTGCCAGGAATACAACCGGATTCCGGCCAATGACAAGAAGCGCCGGGAAGAGTTGGTGAGGGAGCTGTTCGGAAAGGTGGGAAAGAATCCGGATGTGGAGCCTAATGTGTTCTGCGGCTTCGGATTCAATGTAGAAGTGGGGGATAATTTCTTCGCCAACAACGGCTGCAATTTCGTGGACCCGGCGAAGATTACCTTTGGAAATAATGTATTTATCGGCCCGGACTGCGGCTTTTATACAGCGCATCATCCCATTGACATGGAGCTTCGAAATCAGCTCTATGAGTGGGCGTTCCCGATCAGCGTAGGCGACAATGTCTGGTTCGGCGGGGGATGCCGGGTGGTCCCGGGCGTGACTATCGGAAGCAATGTGGTCATCGGCGCAGGCAGCGTGGTGACTCATGATATCCCGGATAACTGTATCGCGGCAGGCAATCCCTGTCGGGTTATTCGGTACATAGATGAACATGGAAAAACCGTTCAAAAGGAGGATAAGAGTATGGATTACGGAAAGAAAGTGTGGATTTTTGCAGACGGCGATATGCCGCCCCAGGGAGACGAGGAGCCCTTCGGACATGAGGCACTGACTATCACCAACTGCACCGATGTGGACGCGGAGGTAAAGGTGACGGTGCTGTTCACCGACCGGGAGCCGGATCAGATGGTGCTCCGGGTGGGCGGCAGAAGAGTGAACTGCTTCCGTCTGGACTATCCGGTGGGCGACGAGAACTATCTGATTCCCAAGGGACAGTATTCTCTGATTCTGGAGAGCAATACGCCGGTTGTCGCAGTTCTGGGACGTCTGGATCGCAGAAAAGATTTCGCGTACTACGAGATGGACGGATTCTGCATGTAAATAAATTCCAGGGAGGTATCCGATGAAATACTATCTTGGTTTGGATAACGGCGGAACCGCTACCAAGGCGGCTGTATTTGATGAAAACGGAAGAGAAGTGGCTGTGGCCGGAATGGACACGGCCATGCTGGTTCCGAAGCCCGGCTTTACGGAGCGGGATATGGAGGAAATGTGGGAGGCCAACTGTCAGGTGATCCGGCGCGCCCTGGAAAAGGCGGGCGTTACCGGGGAAGACATTGCCTGCGTGGCGGTCTGCGGCCACGGCAAAGGTCTGTATCTGTGGGGCAAGGACGGACGTCCCGTCCGGAACGGCATCATTTCCACCGATAACCGTGCCTGGCGGTATCCGAAAAAATGGAAAGAGGACGGCACGGAGGAGAAGGTATTCGCCCTCTCCTGCCAGCACATCCTGAGCAGTCAGCCGGTTTCTTTATTGGCGTGGCTGAAGGAACATGAGCCGGAAACGATAGAGAAAACCCGGTGGGTATTTGCCTGTAAGGATTATGTGCGCTTCCGGCTGACAGGAGAGGCGTACGCGGAACGGACGGATTATTCCGGCTGCAATCTGGTGAATCTCCATACGGGGGAATATGATCCGGAATTAGTAAAACTATTCGGACTTTCGGAAATCTTAGACAAACTTCCGCCCCTGAAGTATTCCACTGACATCTGCGGCAGAATTACGGAAGAAGCGGCGAAAAAGACCGGACTGAAGGCCGGGACGCCAGTGGCGGGAGGCGCTTTCGACATCGACGCCTGCGCGCTGGCTGTGGGAATCACCGATGAAGAGCGGGTGTGCATGATTGCCGGAACCTGGAGTATCAACGAGTATATCCGGAAGACTCCGGTGACCGACGGCAGCGTCATGATGAATTCCTTCTTCTGTCTGCCGGATTATTATCTGGTGGAGGAGTGCAGTCCCACTTCAGCCGGGAATAACGAGTGGTTTATGAAAAACCTGCTTCCGGAGCTCCGGGAGGAGTGTAAGAAGACCGGAAAGAATATCTATGAACAGATGAACGAGTGGGTGGGAGAGATTCCTGCAGAGGAGTTCTGCCCCATCTATCTGCCCTTCCTGATGGCAAGCAATGTACACCCGAACGCTTTGGGAAGCTTCGTGGGAATCAGCAATTTCCACACAAGAAAGCATCTTCTGCGGAGCGTTTATGAGGGCGTGGCCTTCAGCCACCGCTACCATCTGGAGAAGCTTCTCGCGACCCGCACGGAACAGCCGAAATCTATCCGCCTGGCAGGCGGTGCGGCCCGCTCGCCCATGTGGACTCAGATGTTCGCGGATGTGATGAAGCTTCCGGTGGAGGGTGTGGAGGTCAGCGAGACCGGAGCCTTCGGCTGCGCGGTCCTGGCCGCTGTAGCCAATGGAGACGCTTCCGATGCAAAGGAAGCCGCGGATAAGATGTGCCGCATCTTACCGAAGGTAGAACCCGACCCGGCGCGGTCCGCCGTATATGATGAAAAGTATCGACTGTACTGCCAGACGATCGAAGCTCTGGATGGGGTATGGGATTCGGTACAGGGGTATCGGGACAGACATTGATGATTATTTACGTCAGGTAAATATCTATAAAAAACGCTATTCTTGAAATTCGTTTTATGTTGTGATTGGGAAACGAAGGAGGTATGAGTTAGTGAGTTATGCAGGAAAAGCTTTATCAGGAGCAGGACTATATTTTGTCATTGCAATTGTAATTGTGTATTTGTGTTTTTGTTTGTGGATTGGAGCACGTTCAGATAAGAAGACCGAGACGGTAAAGGAGTACTTTATCGCGAATAAGAGTATTGGAATGTTCTTCCTCTTCTTCACCTGTTGGGGTTCCTTCTGTGGAGCCGGTAACTTCATTGGATTCGCGGGAAGCGCGGCACAGAACGGTATCGATGCATACTGGGCCTATCTGGGAGACGCTGTATTGGGGTATGTGGTATTCTCCTGGCTGATCGCGCCGCATCTGGCGAAATTTGATTACTTTACGATGCCGCAGTATATCGCGCATCGTCTCTGCGGAAATGATACTTACGTAAGAAGAATCGGCGGTCTGGCAGCAGCGCTGTGCAACATCGCCATTTCCGGTATCCAGATGAGAGGTTTGGCATATCTGTTGAATTCTTTCTGCGGATTGAATTATTATCTGTCCCTGTTCGTAGCGGCAGGCGTACTGATTGTGTATACCGCCATGGGAGGCATGTCGGCAGTGGTACAGACAGACGCTATCCAGGGTATCTTACAGGTTATCGGAACAGTATTAATGATTTGCTTCGGCGTAGGCCTGATGCACTGTGATATCGGCTGGCTGACCTCTTCCTTAAGAGAGGTGGATGCAAGTCTGGTTACACCCTTTGGTCATCTGTCCGTAAGAGCATGTATTTCCGCATTCCTGACCGGATTTTTCGGAGACCTGTGTAATCCGATCATGTGGAACCGCGCGTTTATCGCGAAGGATTCCAAGACTGCGTCCAAGTGCTTTAAGATCGCGACCATTCTGGGTATCGTATCCACCGGTATTATCATGACCTTCGGTCTGGTAGCCAAGGTGTACAATCCGGAAGTGGCAGATCAGGCGACCTACTGGCTGGTATTGAATAAGATGCCATACTTCATGGTTCCGCTGATGACCCTGTGCTTCATGGGCGCTATCATGTCCACAGCAGATACCCATCTGAACGCAGGTGTGGCGAATGTGGTCTGTGACGTCATCGATCCGGAAGAAAAGATGAGCGTAGAGAAGACTCTGAAGGTGTCCAAGGCTGCCTGCTATATCTGCGGCGGCATTGGTCTTCTGGGAGCGGCTGTATTCCCCAGCATTCTGACCCTGTCCTTCTTTGGTCTGACCGTAGCGGGCGCTACCGTATTCCCGATATTTGTTATCGGAAATCTGAAGCGGGATAAGAATGATAAGGAATTCCGTTCCAACTTAAGCATTCATGCAGTCCGTATCGGTATGACTGTTGGCGCAGCTGTAGCTGTTCTGTTCGATCTGGTTCCGTCTCTCTCTGCTATCGCAGGTGGCGGTATCCTTCCGGGACTGGTTTGTACAACGGTGGTGACTCTTATTTGCAATCAGATCTTTAAGCCGGAGTATCCGATTGGAGGTACTGAGACAGTAGCAAATTATGAGAACCATATGGTTGAATAATTAAAAATTGAAAAAGAATAGCGTTTTGAACCACGGGGGCCGATGCGGTGTGAAGAGCACGCGTGTCGGCCCTTTTTGTTACGAAGTATCCGTAAGGAGCTTCCGATGGCAGGTCCTGTAGGTAACAAAAACAGGCAAATCAAAAAGGAGGAAAAGGTATGAGTTTTGAAGGAAAAGTTGTAGCAATTACAGGCGGCGGCGTAGGTATGGGACGTGAAGCAGCCATTCTGTATGCAAAGCAGGGGGCCAAAGTGGTAGTGAATTCCCTTTCCGATTCCGGTGCGGAGACCGTGCGTCTGTGTAAGGAAACAGGTGGCGAGGCAATCTTCGTACAGGGAAATGTGGCGGAAGAGGCATTGTGTAAGAAGATCATTGACACGGCCATCGAGAAATATGGAAAACTGGATATTCTTGTAACCTGCGCCGGTGTGGTTCGACCGGGAAGTGTAGACCAGTTGGAAGAGGCCACCATCGATGAGGTGCTGGCAGTCAACGTAAAGGGTGTATTTTTTGTATCCAAGTATGCAGTTCAGTATATGAAGGAACATGGCGGCGGCTCCATCGTCCATGTGGCCAGCGCCTGCTGCCTCTATGGTGTAAAGAATCGGAGCATCTATACGGCTTCCAAGGGTGCTATTGTAGCGCTGACCCGCGCCATGGCCATGGATCACGCGGCACAGAATATCCGTGTCAATGCCATCTGTCCGGGCGCGACCGTATCACCGTCCATGGAGCAGAGATTCCGGGATTCCGGCGATCCGGAAGGTATGCGTGCAAGCTTTATCGCGGCGCACCCGGTAGGAAGACTGGCACAGCCCATCGAGATGGCGTACGGTATCCTGTACGCGTCTAGTGATGAAGCATCCTTCATGACGGGCGTAGCGCTTCCCATCGACGGCGGCGTTTCACTGTAAGGAGGGCGCTTTATGGATAAAACACAGATTGCAATCAATACGGAGTCCTTTCTGGATTATCTGGATAACGATGCGGATATCCGAAAAGCGCTGCAGGCCGTGAAAGAGATCGGATATGAATCCGTGGAGCTGTGGCATGTGAAGGGGCCGGAGCACCAGGCTCCCTGGCGGCCATTTCTTGACGAGGCGGGACTTCGCTGCTGCGCAATCCATGAACTGTATGAAGAAGTGATGGAACATATCGACGGCACCATTGCGAAAGCGAAAGATGTGGGAGCCGGGATTCTGGCCATCGGGAGATCCCGGGATACAGACTGGGAGGACGAGGCGTCCATCCGGAAGCTGGCGGAAGGCCTGAATGAGCTGGGAAGAAAATGCCAGACAGAAGGTATCCAGGTGCTGTATCATAACCATAATACAGAATTTTCCAGATTTGGAGACAAGACCGGGCTGGACTTGCTGTTTGAACTGACCGACCCGGAACTGGTGGGCAGCGAGCTGGACGTTTACTGGGTGCAGTTAAGCGGCGCGGATCCGGTGAAATGGTGTAAAAAACTGGACGGACGCCTGAAGATCATACACCTGAAGGATATCGGTGTGGTCTTAAATACGCCGGACAGCTTTATCAAGCGGCCGGTGTGCAGAGCCGTGGGCAGCGGCAATATGGAGACGACGTCCATCGTGGAGGCAGCGCAGGAGTCAGGCTGCCGGATTTTCGCCATCGAGACCTGTACCGACTGGGTGGACAACGATTCCATCCGGTGTGCGCGGGAAAGTTATCAGTATCTGGAACAGTTGTAGAAACGAGGTGAGAGACAGGCATGAATGCGGCAAAAGTATATCAAACCATCGACACTCATACAGAGGGTCAGATGACGCGGCATGTGGTGGGCGGAATTCCTTATATTCCGGGCAGTACCATGAGCGAAAAAATGCTGTATATGAAGGAAAATGAGGACTGGTTCCGAACCTTTATGACCTGTGAACCCCGGGGAGCAAAGCACTGGGCGGCGACGATTCTGACGTCGCCCTGCACCCCCGGAACGGACGTGGGCGTGCTGTATTATGAACCGCTGGGCTGGCTGCCCATGTGCGGACACGATACCATAGGCGTGGGTGCGGTCCTGGTGGAGACGGGCATAGTGAAGGTGGAAGAGCCTTATACCTACGCCAATCTGGATACGCCTGCAGGCGTAATCCGGTTGAAAATCCGTGTGGAAAACGGGAAAGCGAAAGAAGTGTCATTTACCAATGCTCCGGCTTTTGTGCTGATCGAGGATGCGGAAATCGAGACAAAAGAATATGGAAAGGTCATCGTAAATATCTGCTACGGTGGCAATTTCTACGCCATCGTTCCGGCAAGTTATGTGGGACTTGACATCTGCCCGGAAAACTATAACCGGTTGATTGAGGCAGGTAATATTCTGAAGGCCTATATCAACGATCAGCTGGAGGTGGTGCATCCGGAGAAGTCCTTTATCCGGAGCGTCAGTCATGTGCAGTTCACGGGACCGCCGAAGAATCCCAAGGCCTATTCCCAGAATGCGGTGATTTGCACGCCAGGCGGCATCGATCGGTCTCCCTGCGGAACCGGAACCTCGGCCAGATGCGCCCTGCTTTATAAGAAGGGTGAAATCGGCTTACATAAGCCCTTTTACCATGAAAGTATCGTGGGCGCGCTCTTCAAGTGTCAGGCGGTGGCCGAGGCGGACGTGGGCGGCGTAAAGGGCATCGTGCCGGAGGTGACGGGCAGGGCCTATATTATGAGTATGTCCACCGTGGTGTTAGATCCGGAGGATCCATTTAAAGAAGGTTTCCTTCTGGGATAGCTTCTCAGATAGAGTAGGAGGAAAAATGGACAGCTACAGAAAACAGATTTATGAGTGGTGCAGGATTCCGGCGGAGGAGTTGGAGATCCACCCGGACAGAAAGATACCATTTCGTATGGTAGAGGATTCCAAGGCCATGGGACTTCTGATGGCGGAGGAGCTGGTAGAAGAAATCGAAAAGAGTAATCAGGCCGGAAAGGAATTCCGGGTAATCATTCCCTGCGGCCCCAGCTGCTGGTATGCGGACTGGGTGCGGCTGGTCAATGAAAGACGGGTGTCCTTAAAGCACGTGACCGTCTTCCATATGGACGAGTGTCTGGACTGGGAAGGAAAGCTGCTTCCGAAAAATCATCCGTATAATTTCCGGACCTTTATGGAGGAACATTTCTACGGCGGGATTCCGGAGGAGCTGAATGTGCCCGTAGAGCGGCGCTTCTTCCTGTCGCCGGAGACCATGGACCGGGTAAAAGAAGAGATCTGGAAGGCTCCCATCGATTATACATTGGGCGGTTGGGGACAGGATGGTCATATCGCCTACAACCAGGCAAAGCGTATGCCTTATATGAAGGTGACGCTGGAAATGCTGCGTAATTCCACGATCCATATGCAGTACAATAACGACGACACAATTCTGGCACTGGCAAACCGGACGCTTGGCACAGCCTATCAGTTCGTGCCGCCCATGTCGGTGACCCTGGGAATCAAGGAGTGTATGTCGGCGAAGAAGGTGCGGCTGTTTAGCGATACGGGCGCATGGAAAATGACAGCTCTTCGTGTGGCGCTCTTTTCTGAACCGGACGCGGAATATCCCATGACGCTTCTGCAGGAGCATCCGGACGCGCTTTTGACAGCCACCCGGAATACGGCGGAGCATCCCATCAGTCTTCATCCGGAGTGGGAGCTGTAGAGGCCTATGGAAGAAAGAAAGATTAAGAAAATTATCGGAACAGGCGGCATTGGGAAAGGACTCTTTTTTCTGAGTCGGGAAGAAGAAACTCTTGGCAGAAATGAATCCCGGATGGCTGTCTTATCCGATGCGAAAGACTACTGTAAATTACATATTGTATTTCATTATCTCGGATGTCTTCTGACGCCAGGGATCCTGGTCTATCCTATCGGAAAAGTAGGCTGCGATGAGAATGGACGAAGCTGCAAAGAGCAGATGAAGGCAGCAGGGCTGAATGTGAGCTGGGTGAAGGAAAGTCCGGCGCACCCGACCATGCTCAGCATCTGTATCCAGTATCCGGATAAGAGCGGCGGCAATATTACGGCGGACAACAGTGCCTGTCAGGAGGTGGATGCGGAGTATCTGACGGAAGCTGCCAGAGACATTGGCGTCGGACCGGACACCATCGTGGCAGCGCTTCCTGAAGTACCTCTGGAAGGGCGGTTGGCACTGCTGCGATATGGAAAGGAACGGGGCGCGTTTTGCGTGGCGTCCTGCGGAACTGCTGAGATCAAGGAATTTGTCCGGCAGAAGGGGCCGGAAGTTTGCGATTTGCTGGCGCTCAACCAGGAGGAAACGGCGGAACTGGCGGGAATGATGAAGGTTCGGGACGCCTGCGACGCACAGGAGGCCGCGGATCGGATTCAGAAGCGGTATCCCGGGCTGAATCTGTGGCTGACCGTCGGCGCGGAGGGAAGTCTTTTAGCCATCGGCAAAAAGCGGGCGGTCTACGGGCCACTTCCGGGCGTAAAAGTGAAGAATACAGGCGGAGCCGGAGACGCAAGTCTGGCGGGTCTTCTGGCGGGTTATTGCCTGGGGCTGCCCTGGCAGGGTGAGGTGTTTTCCGGGCCGGATGCACATTCCGCTGGAGAGCTGGCGACGCTTTTGGGCGGCATATCCGTGGAGAGCGAGGACAGCATCAATCTGGATATCACACCGGACAGCGTCCGAAGGAGAAGCCGGGAGATTTACGCGCTTAAACGGAAGGAGGGTTGATAGCTGATATGGAAGACGTAATTGTAATCGGAGGAGGCGTCATCGGAACCTCCATTCTGTATCATCTGGCGAAGAAGGGCGTTAAGGGAACATTACTTGAAAAAAAGGAGCTGGCATCCGGAACTTCGGGAAAATGCGATGGCAATATCCAGCGGGGCGATACGAAGTCGGGAATTGATTCGGAATTTGTAAAAATGGGGCAGGAATTATTCCCCCAGATTGCCCGGGAACTTTCGCGTGATATCCAATGGCGGGAAGAGCCCAGCCTGATGGTATTTGAGACCGAAGCGGAAGATGAGGCCGGAAAGCGCTTCGTGGAGGAGCAGAAGAAAAACGGCTTGGATATCCGCTATCTGGATCAGAAGGAGCTACTGGAATGCGAGCCGAATCTGGCGAAAGATCTGGCGGGAGGTTGTCAGTTTGCACATGACGGCAGGGTGAATCCCATGCTTCTGACCATCGGCCTTGCGGAGGAAGCGGGCAGGATGGGAGCCAGGGTAAAAGAAGGCGAAGGAGTCACGGATATCCGGCGTGACGCGGAAACCGGGCTTTATACGGTCACGACGACAGCGGGCGAATATCAGGCTCCGGTGGTCATTAACGCGGCCGGTGTGTGGGCTCCGGAAATCGGCACGTTTCTGGGGATTGACATCCCGATTATTCCGCGACAGGGACAGATTCTGGTGGCGGAAGTGATCGGAACACTGGTCAGCCAGACGGTGACAGAATTCGGTTATATTATGACCAAGTATGCAAAAAAGGATTATAAGCGGAATGTGACGCCGAACATGGAAAAATACGGCGTGGCCATGGTGGTGGAACCCACCGATGCCGGCAATTTCCTGGTAGGAAGCAGCCGACAGTTCCGGGGTTTTGATACAAGAACAGATTTCCTGACTCTGCAGGCCCTGGCCCAGCGGGCGATGCGGTTTTTCCCATGTATCCAGAATATCAATGTGATTCGGAGTTACGCGGGACTGCGGCCCTATACGAAGGATCAACGGGCCATTATTTCGGAGACCGATTTGAAAGGCTTTTATGTGGCGGCCGGTCACGAGGGCGGCGGAATTACCCAATCTCTGATTACCGGCAGGTTGATGGCGGAGATGGTGACGGGGCAGAAGACCTGTATTGATCCGACGCCGTTTGCGCTTGGCAGATTTTATTAGGAGTTTATGAAAAGAAAAATCCCTCTGTTGGAAAACAGAGGGATTCAGACTGTAGACAAAGCTCCTTCCTGTGAGGGAGCTTTTCTTGTGTCATGACTGCAAAAATTATGTACTTACAAGCATATAAGAAGTAG